>PNMN01000120.1 GCA_013823655.1 Comamonadaceae bacterium
TTCTCGTTGATGCCGCGCTCCCACGGGCTGCAGGGGTGAGCAAAGTAGACCTTGGTGCCGTTGACGGCGACCCAGCCTTCGCCATCGGCGGTGATGGTGAACGTGTCCGCTTTGTCGGCGTGCCGTTTCATGGTGAAGTGGGTGCTGAAGGCGGGGGGTGCCCCGGGAGGGCGGACCCGGCCTGGGCAGCGGCGACAATGGCGGACTTTGGGCTTCGTCTCCCCCGGCTGCTCCTGGCGCGACCGGCGCCCACTTTCTGATCCCGTTCTTCATGGCCAAGAAAAAGCGCAATCCACCGCAGGCTGCCGGCGCGAACCCGACGCCGCGTCCCGACCCGGCCCTGGCGGCGGCCTCACCCGCCCGGGCCGCTGCCGTGGCGGCGACCGCCGCACCGATGCGCCTGCCCGACGAGGTGCACAAGGGCGACTGGACGGTCGCGATCCTGGCGCTGATGATGTTCCTGGCCCCGGCCCTGGGCGTGCCCCACGAGCTGATGCTGCAGGACACCCTGAAATCCATCGTGGTGTCGTTCGCCGCGCTGCTCGCCGCGCTGCTCTTCTTCTGGAAGCAGCGCAAGCGCGACACCGCCTTGCGCTGGCACGCCCTGGTCTGGCTGCCACTGCTGCTGACGGTGTATGCGCTGGGCAGCATGGCCTGGTCGCACACCTACCTGGCCGGGGTGGAGGCGATCCGCTGGTTCATCTTCGCGCTCATCGTCTGGCTCGGCCTGAACACGCTGGCCCGCGAGCGCCTGGCCACGCTGGCCTGGGGCATCCACGCCGGGGCCTTCGTGGCCTCGCTGTGGACCGCGCTGCAGTTCTGGGCCGACATGGCGTTTTTCCCGCAGGGTCCGAACCCGGCATCGACCTTCGTCAACCGCAATTTCTTCGCCGAATTCCTGGTCTGCACGCTGCCGTTTTCCGTCTGGCTGCTGGTGCGTGCCCGCAACAGCGCCACCGTGGCGCTGCTGGCGTTTTCGCTCGGTTTGAACATCGTCGCGATGTTCATGACCGGCACCCGGTCCGCCCTGATCGCCTTCTTGGCACTGCTGCTGGTGATGCCGTGGATTCTGTGGCGCTACCGCCAGCAGCTCGCCGTGAAGAGCTGGGGATCGGGCCAGCGCATCCTGGCTCTCGGCGTTCTGCTGGCCAGCGTGCTGGGCCTGGGCCTGATCGACACCGGCAACCCCAGACTGATCGAGGAAAACCGGGTCGAGGGCCGTGGCCTGAACGCGCTGGAGCGCAGCTTCGCGCGCGCCAAGTCGATGACGCAGACCGAGGAGTACACCCAGCGCTCGTTCTCGGTGCGCTGGGTCATGTGGAGGGCCACCGGCCGCATGATCCAGGCGCGCCCGCTCACCGGCGTCGGCGCCGGTGCCTGGGAGGTGGCCATTCCGCTGTACCAGGCCGAAGGCGCCCAGCTCGAAACCGACTACTACGTGCACAACGAAATCCTGCAGCTGCTGGCCGAGTACGGCCTGGTGGGATGGCTGTTCCTGCTGGCCCTGCTGGCGTACCTGCTGCGGGCAGCCTGGCGCACCTGGTGGCTCAGGGGCGAAGAAGCCCAGGCCGAGGGCTTGTTGCGCGCCACCACGCTGGCCGGTCTGCTGGCCTTCCTGATCGTGAGCAACGCCGGTTTCCCCTGGCGCATGGCCAGCACGGGTGCGCTGTTTGCGCTGCTCCTGGCGATCCTGGCGGCGTCGGACGCGCGCCTGGCCCAGCGCGGCCGGACGGCCGCTGGCCGCCTGCTGTGCAAGCCGGCGTTTTTGCAGCTGGCGGCGTTCGCCACCATGGCGTGCCTGGCGCTGGCGGTCTACATCACGCAGCAGGCCGCAGCGAGCGAAAGCCGGATCGTGCGGGCGATCAAAATTGCACTGCTGGTGAGCCAGTCGGGCGACCACAACCACCCGAAATGGATCGGTCCGCGCGAGGAAATGCTGCAGCTGATCCGGGAAGGCATTGCCATCAATCCGCACTACCGCAAGATCACGCCCATGGTGGCCGACGAGCTGGCCAAGTGGGGCGACTGGAGGAACGCGGTCTGGATCTGGGCGTCGGTGCTGGACTCGCGGCCCTATGTGGTGGCCATCATGACCAACGTGGCCCGAGGCCATGCGCAGATGGGTGAACCCGACAAGGCCATGGCCATGCTGGAACGGGCCCAGAAAATCCAGCCCAAGGCGCCTTCGGTGCGTTCACTGGAGGTGATCCTGCTCAGTCGCAGCGGCCAAGAGACCCAGGCCTTGGCCATTGCGCGTGAAGACATCAGCGCCAACAAATACGACCACGACATGCTCAACACCGGCTTTGTGCTGGCCATGCGCGCCCAGGACTGGAACCTCGCCATCAAGGCCATGGAACTGCGCAACCAGGGCTGGCCGGCCCACCAGGCCGACGGCGACGCCAAGATCGGCCACGCCTGGCTGGGCAAGGGCGATCAGAACAAGGCCCTGGCGTATTTCCGTGCCGCCCTGGCCGCCACGCCGCCCGGGCAGCGCCAGAGCCTGCTCAACGGCATTCCGCAAGACCTCTGGCCGCGGCTGCAGCCATAAGCCGCCAGCCCGTCGACCGGGCGCGGCTCACCAGCGCATCTGGTGGCGGCTGTGGCTGCCTGCGTTCCAGCCCTGCGGCGTGTGGGTCCACTCGTGCAACTCGACCCGCTCAGCCGCTGACCCGCCAGGCCAGACCCGCAGCACCAGGCTGCTGCGCGTGCCGTAGCCGTGTTCGGGCAGCCGCACGAACGGGCTGGAGAGACCGGTTTCCAGCTCCTTCGGCACCCCGGTGTCCGGCAGCTCGTGGCCGGGGGCCGGGGTGTCGTCGGCCAGAGCTTCAGACAGCGGCGCCAGCCAGTCGCCGGGTTGTGCCAGGGCCAGGCCCATCGCCTCTTTGAGCCGCCGGGTCTTGGGCCAGGGCGTGTCCAGCGCGGCGTTGGACAGGCCGTAGATTCCCGGGCCGAGCCTGCGCTGATGCAGGTGGGCGGGTGTGCCTTCCTGGTGCGGCTGCTGCGGGTCGCGGTTGCCCAGCCAGACCCAGTCACCGCTGCGCCCGTCGCCCACCACCAGGTTGAATCCGGCGTAGGCCGCCGGGTCGATCTGGCGGATCAGCGCGTCCAGCGAACCGTCTCCCTGCAGCCAGCGGGCAGCCAGCTCGCCGCGGCTTCGGGCGCCGGGGCCGACCTGGGCGCTGCGCACGTTGGTCAGCATGGCCACGCGGCCCGATTCGCTCACGCCCAGCCAGGTGCCGCCGTCGCGCAGGTCGCGCCCGGCCCAGACACCACCTTCGCCGTCCCGGGTCCAGCGGTGCCAGGCGGCGGTGGGGCGGTCAAAGAACTCGTCGCGGTTGGCCGCGATCAGCAACGGGCAGGCCGCCGTGGCGTTGATGGCGAAGGCGATCAGGCACATGGTTCGGGCCTGTGTGCAGAGCGTGCAGGGCGGCTCAGATGTCGTCCAGCAGCGGGTAGGGCAGGGGCAGCAGGCTGAGCGTCGGGCCCGCCGCACTGCCGCCGCTCAGCTGGCCACCGGCGGTGGCGCTGGTCTGCATGGAGACGATGGCGTCCCAGCCACCCCCGGGGTGCGCGGCGGCGCTGGCCACGGTGCCGCAGGGCTGTTCGGCGTCGCTGTCGTGGAACACCGCCTGCCCCACGCTCAGGGCTTCGGGGCTGTGCACCAGAAAGGCCCGGCGCTTGAGCGTGCCGCGAAACTGGCTGCGCGCCACCACCTCCTGGCCCGGGTAGCAGCCTTTCTTGAAGTTCACACCACCCACCGATTCGTGGTTCAGCATCTGCGGCACGAAGGCTTCCACGGTGGGCAGGGTGATGCCTGCCACGCCGCTGCGCACCTCCAGCCAGGGCCAGATCGCCTCGGGCAGGCGCACGCCCGGTGGCGGCGGCGTTTCGACCGCTGCCACCCAGAGCGCGCGCCGCAGCCCATCGGCAGGGTACAGCACCACGGTCTGTGCGCCATCGGCTTCCCCGGTTTTGCTCCACGGCATGCCAACCGACGGCGCAGCCGAACCGGCGAGGCCCCAGACCTGAAACACCTCACTGGCGTCACTCAGTTTCGCCTTGGCCCGCAGCACGAACATGGACAGGCGCTTGAGCGTGGTCGGCAACACATCGCGGCTGCAGACCAGCAGGATGTCGTCGTGCGCCCGCTTGAAACCCACAAAGCTCGCGAGCATGCGGCCCTTGGGTGAGCAGAAGGAAGCCAGCCGGGCCTCGCTCAGGCCGAGCAGCGAGAAGTCCTGGGTCAGCTGGCCGTGCAGGAATTTGGCGGCTTCCTCGCCCTGCGCGCGGATCACGCCCAGGCCGGGCAGGGGAGTGACACCATCGAGGCGGGCGTTGTCGGTGGAGGTGGCGGTCATGGGGCTCGATGGAACAGGTTCGTGAGAGGCTGAAAAATGTCGCTCGATTATGATCTTTGGCCCGGCGCATGGCCGGGTCTGTGTCCCATGTCCCCGCCCGCCGCCCGCTTGTGAAACGCCTTTTTCAACTGTTGATCCTGCTGCCCTTGTTCTCGCTCGGGCTGGCGGCCGTTCTGGGCTGGTGGTGGGTGGGGCAGCCGCTGGCCCTGCCCGCCGAAGTCAGCGCAGAGAAACCCCTGGAACTGGTCATTGATCCCGGCACCTCCGCCCGTGGCACGGCCGAGGCGGTGGCCCGTGCCGGCGTGCAGACCTCGCCCGACCTGCTGTTCGCCTGGTTCCGGCTCTCGGGCCAGGCCCGCAACATCAAGGCTGGCAGCTACGACATCGAACCCGGCACCACGCCCCGCAGCCTGTTGAGCCGGCTGGTGCGTGGCGAGCAGGCTCTGCGCAGCCTGACGCTGCTGGAGGGGTGGAATGTGCGCGAAGTGCTGAAGGCCGTGCGCGGTTCGCCCGACCTGACCCAGGACATCGAAGGCCTGGGGCATGCCGAGCTCATGGCGCACATCGGTTACCCGGGCCGCCACCCGGAAGGGCGCTTCTTTCCCGACACCTACCGCGTGGCCAGGAACGCCACCGCGTCCAGCGTGTTGCGCCAGGCCGCGAAAGCCATGGACCAGCGCCTGGCCGAGGCCTGGGCCCAACGCGCGCCCGAGGCCCGGGTTCGCACCCCCGAAGAGGCGCTGATCCTGGCCAGCATCATTGAAAAAGAAACCGGCGTGGACAGCGACCGCGCTCTGGTGGCAGGAGTGTTCAACAACCGCTTGCGCATCGGCATGCGCCTGCAGACCGACCCGACCGTGATCTACGGACTGGGCGAACGATTCGATGGCAACCTGCGCAAGGTGGACCTGCTGACCGACACGCCGTACAACACCTACACCCGCGCCGGACTGCCGCCCACGCCCATTTCCATGCCCGGCTGGGCCTCGCTGCTGGCGGCGGTGCAACCAGCGGCCACGCCAGCGCTGTATTTCGTGGCGCGTGGTGACGGCAGCAGCCAGTTCAGCGCCACCCTGGCCGAACACAACGCCGCCGTGCGCCGCTACCAGCTCCAAAGATGAACCCTTTGACCGCCACGCATCCGACCTGCGGCCTCTTCATCAGCTTCGAAGGCATCGACGGTGCCGGCAAATCGACCCACATCGCCGGTCTGGCCGCGGCCTTCCGGGCCGAGGGGCGGGCGGTCACGCTCACGCGCGAACCGGGTGGCACGCCGCTGGCCGAAAAACTGCGCGCCCTGGTGCTGGGTGATGCCATGGACCCGCTGACCGAGTCCTTGCTGGTGTTTGCGGCGCGGCGCGATCACCTGGTGAATGTGATCGAACCGGCGCTGGCGCGCGGCGATGTCGTGCTGTGCGACCGCTTCACCGACGCCACCTTCGCCTACCAGGGCGGCGGTCGCGGCTTTGACCTTGAGACACTCGGCACGCTCGAGCGCTGGGTTCAGCACACACCGGCCATGGCCGACAGCGCCGTCCGCCAGCCCGACCTCACCGTCTGGTTCGACCTGCCCGCCGAAACCGCGGCCGCGCGGCTCGCCCACGCCCGCGCTCCCGACCGTTTCGAGACCCAGCCGGTGGCATTCTTCCTGCGCGTGCGTGCGGGTTACGCCGCGCGCGCCGCGGCCGAGCCGCAGCGCTTCGCCCGCATCAACGCCGACCAGAGCCGCGAACAGGTCTGGCAAGCCATCGCCGAGGTCTTCGTGGCGCGCGCCTGGCTGTCCCGCATCCACCCGCCTGGCGGCAAAGCGGCATGAGCGGCATGAACGAACCCCACACCCTGGCACCCTGGATCCAGCGCCAGCTGACCCATTTGCTCGGCCAGCGTGGCCACGCCTGGCTGCTGCAGGGGCCGTCCGGCCTGGGGCAGTACGAACTCGGCCTTGGGCTCGCACAAGCCTGGCTGTGTGAGCAGCCCAGAGCCGACGGACCCTGTGGCCTGTGCGGCAGCTGCCACCTGGTGGGCAGCCACGCCCATCCGGATTTTGCGGTGCTGATGCCCGAGACGGTGCTGCTGGAACAGGGCTGGCCGCTGTCGGAGAAAGCGCAGAAGGAGATCGACGACAAGAGCCGCAAGCCGAGCAAGGAAATCCGCGTCGAGGCGATGCGCGATGCGGTTGCTTTTGCCCAGCGCACCAGCGCCCGCGGTCGTGGCCTGGCGGTGCTGGTGTACCCGGCCGAGCGCATGAACCATGTGACGGCCAACGCCTTGCTCAAAACCCTGGAGGAGCCACCCGGCAACACCCGTTTCGTGCTGGCCAGCGAAGCCACCCACCAGTTGCTGCCCACCATCCGCAGCCGCTGCCAGACGCACGCCATGCGCTGGCCCGACGAAGCCGAAGCCCTGGACTGGCTGCTCGCCAAGGCCCCCGCGCGAGCCACCCGTGAAGAGGCGCAGACCTGGTTGCAGGCCGCCGGTGGGCGCCCCAGCGATGCGCTGCTCTGGGCGGCGACCGGCCTGAGCGCCAACACCTGGGCGCAGCTGCCGACCGCGCTGGCCCGAGGCGACTGGTCGGGTCTGAGCACTTGGCCGCCGGCACAACAGCTCGATGTGCTGCAAAAGCTTTGCCACGACCTGATGGCAGCGGCTGTGGGCGCACCACCGCGTTTTTTCCCGGCGGCGCATTTGCCGACACCGCCGCGCATGGGGCAACTGGTGGTCTGGTCGCGCGAGCTGCTGGCCGCAGCCCGCTCGGTGGAACATCCCTTCCAGGCCGGCCTGATGCAGGAAGCCTGGGCCGCCCGCACCCGCCAGATGCTTCAGGCACGCCCGGTGCGGGTCTGAGAGGATCAACCGCCGATCATGGCGGCTTGAACCTGTTCCTTGAGCTTGGGACTGGCGTGAAAAGTGACCACCCGACGGGCCTCGATGGCCACCGGCTCGCCGGTGCGCGGGTTGCGGCCCGGCCGTGGTGCCTTGGTACGGATCTGGAAATTGCCAAAGCCGGAAATCTTCACATCCGTCCCATTGACCAGGCTGTCCGTGATCAGGTCAAAGAAGGCGTCGATCATGTCCTTCGATTCGCGTTTGTTCAGACCGATCTGATCGAACAGCAACTCGGCGAGTTGTGCTTTGGTCAGCGCTGGGGTTTCCAGGCTTTCGACGGCAAGTTCCATGGGTTGCTCCTCCATCCTCTGGTGTGTTTCAAGCCCGCAGGCGAGCAGCCACTTGCAGGGCCAAGGCGTCCAGCGCGCCTTTGACTGTGGCGTCGATTTCTTCCTCGGTCAGTGTAGCGTCGTCGCGGCTCAGGGTCAGGCGCACGGCAAGACTCTTTTCGTCAGTGGCCAGGCCACCGGCACCGGTGTCGGCCTGTTTCTTCGGTCGGTACACGTCAAACAGCACGGCGTCGCGCAGCAAGCCACCCGCTCCCGCGCGGATGGCCGCCAGCACGGCGGCGAGGGTGACCGATTCCTTGACCACGATGGCCAGATCGCGCTGCGCCGGCTGGTGGCGGCTCACAGGCTGGAACACCGGGACATCGCGCTGCAATACCGCGTCCAGCGCCAGCTCGAACATCACCGGCGCCTGCGCCAGGTCGTGGCCCTGGCGCCATTTCGGGTGCAGTTCGCCCACGTGCCCGATGCAGCGCTGGCCCAGCCACACGCTGGCGCAGCGCCCAGGGTGCATGGCCGGGTGCTCGGCGGGCTGGAACGTCGGCTGCAACGGCGCCAGCAAGGCTTGCACATCCCCCTTGATGTCGAAGAAGTCGGTGTTGCGCTCGGCGTTGCCCCACTGCAGGGTGTCCACCGCACCGTACGCCAGACCGGCCACGCGCATGGGCTGGTCGAAACCGGCCACGGTGGTGTCGCTGTCCAGCACCGTGTTGTCTTTGCGAAACACACGACCCAGCTCGAACAGACGCACCCGTTCGGCCTTGCGGTCCAGGTTGAACCTGAGCACCGCGATCAGGCTGCCCAGCAGCGACGAGCGCATCACGCTCATCTGGCTGGCGATCGGGTTGAGCAGCTTGATCGGGTCGGTATTGCCCGCCAGCTCGCGCTCCCAGCGCTCTTCGACAAAGCTGAAGTTGATGGTTTCCTGGTAACCCAGCTGCGCCAGCTGGCGGCGCACGGCGAACGGGCCGCGCTGGGCTTCGGTGCGCAGCTTGGCGGTGATCGGCGCCAGCGGCGGGTTCGTCGGCAACTGCTCGTAGCCGATGATCCGCGCGACCTCTTCGATCAGGTCTTCCTCGATCTGCAGGTCAAAACGGAAAGCGGGCGGCGCCACGGTCACGGTGCCCTCGCCTTCGGTCACATCCAGCTCCAGGCGGCGCAGCGCGCCCGCGCACTGCGCCTGCGTCACCGGCATGCCGATCACCTTGGCCGCGCGCGCCACCCGCAGCGTGACCGGTTTGCCCTCGGGCAGTGCCAGGGTCTGGTCGTCCAGCGGGCCGGCCTGGCCGCCGCAGATGTCCAGCACCAGCTGCGTGATGCGCTCGACGTGTTCCACCGTGGTGGATGGGTCCACGCCGCGCTCGAAGCGGTGGCCCGCATCGGTGCTGAAGTGGTAGCGGCGCGAGCGGCCAGCG
>PNMN01000121.1 GCA_013823655.1 Comamonadaceae bacterium
GCAAAACCGGCCAGCACCTGGTCGCGGTAGAGCTTGCGCACCTTGCGCGCCGTGCCCTTGACGACGATGCTGCCCAGCGTGACCTGGCCGTCGCCACCGATGGCCACCTGCACGCCCTCGGGCGTCACCCGGCGCACGCAGACGATGGTGGTTCCGTGAAAAGTGTCCATGGATGTCGGAAGTGGGGGTAATCGGTCGAACATCAATTCCGGATGAGGCCAGAGGGGACCAGCCAAGGGCACCGCGGAACCGGCTTTGCCGGGCCGCCAGTGCCGCCCCCCTGGGGGGGGTGACGCGAAGCGGCGCGGGGGGGGTCAGTCTTGCCGCACCACCACCTTGGCGTATTCGGTGATGCCGATGACGTGGAAAAAGGCCGACACCAGGCGGTGCGCATCGACAAACTGGACCATGCGACCGGCACCGTGGTGCCCGGTGACCCAGTTCAGCAAAGTGCCAGCGGCCGAGAAGTCCACCCGGATCAGGTTGCGACACGAAATAATCATCACATCCGCGCCTTGCAGGCGACGCTCCAGCGTTTCCAGCGTGGCCTGAGGGTCGCCGCGGATCTCGCCCGACAGCTCCACCAGGCCGAGGTTGTTGAACTCCGAGTTCTGGCCTTCCATGCCGGAATCGACCGTATAACCCGATGGAACCTGCTCCAGCACCACCTCACCCAGCACCGAACCACCCTCTTCGGACTTGCCATTGGACAGCCCCAGGAAGTGGCAGCGCGGCTTTTCCCAGCCGGGGGGAGAGACTTCGTAGGTGACGCAGAAGTCGAGCGCGGTCAGCTCGAATTCGTCCGGCCGGTTCATGACGCGCAGCACCGCCATGCGCAGCTCCCACCAGAGCTGTTCGATGTCGCGCCGACCGGAGGGCGTGAGGCTCTTGAGCAGGTCGCGCAGGTCGGCCGCACCCTGAAAACGCAACTCGACATCCTGATCGCCCCAGAGGGTGAACATGCCCAGCAAAGCGCGCGCGGCCTTGACGTCGAGCACTTCGATCGGCGTCCAGTCCAGCACCCAGGGCTGGCCCGCGCGCAACAGCACGTTCTGCAGCGTACCGACCGCGTGCGCGTCCACCTCGGGCTCGCACACCCAGACCGCGCGGCTGGAGCCGGTGGAGGGCTTGTAGACCTTGCCGGTCATGGCCGACACCAGCTCGGGCATGTCGTACCACTGCGGCGCCGAACGGCCAAAACGGTTCACGAAGTCCAGCGCCCGGCTCTCGAACGGCGCGAGCTGGCCGGTGGCACGGTAGAGGTCGAACAGAGCCAGCCAGTCGTCCAGCCGGTTCAGTCCAGCGCCGTCGCTGCCCAGTGCTTCGAGCAGGCCTTGCTCGGCGCCGGCATCGTCACCGTTGGCAAAGCGGATCGCGGCCTCTTCGACCTCGGGGTCCTGTGCGATTTCCTGCACGTCCAGGGCGAAGAAATGCGAAGCGGAAAACACCGAACTGGGCCCGGACAGATCGCCCTGCCCGGTCGGCGCCATCAGGCCGGTGCGGGCCGCGGCGGGCGCAGGCGCTGCGGGCAACGGGTTCGGTGGCACGCTTTCACTCGGTGCGCTGTGGCTGCTGCGGGCCTGGCGGGCCGGGGCTGCGGGGGGTGTGCGCGGTCCGGGCTCCGTCCTATCCGGCAATGGAGAAGCTTCGGTTTCGTTGTACTGGGCCTTGCGGCGCCGAGCATCAGGGTCCGCGCTGGTCTTCTTCGGTGCGCCCTCTTTGCGCTCCAGCGGCGTGCCGCCGGTGGTGTGGGCGCCAGAACTCAGGCTGGAGCCCGTGGTGGCGAGCGAGTCCGGGCCTTTGGTCTTCCACCACTGCATCGACATCTGGGCTTCGATCTCGTCGATCTTCTTGATCGTCATGGCCCGGTCATCCGGCCTGGACGGCAAGCTGCTCTGGAAAAACGAAGGGCGCACGCCCGGCCCGCCTTCGCCGGCACCTTCTCGGCTGCGGATCTTGCGCAGCAAGTCGAACTCGCGCTTGCGCACGAAATCGTTGCGCCGCTTGCGCTCGATCATCTCTTTGAGCGCGGCCTTGCTGTACTCGCTCTCGCGGTCGGCGCTGCGCGTGTCGAGGTCCGACCAGCTCGTGGTCGGATTGCGCACGAACCTGACCACCTTGGACAGGAAGCCGCCGTTGGAGTCGTCCTTGGACATGAAGGCTCAGCGCCGAATGGGCACGGTGGGTGTGGCGGAGCGATCAGTCGCCGAACATCTTCTGCTTGAGTTCACGGCGCTGCTGGGCCTCCAGCGAAAGGCTGGCGGTGGGGCGCGCCATCAGGCGACCCACGCCGATGGCTTCACCGGTCTCTTCGCAGTAGCCGTAATCGCCCGCGTCGATGCGCACGATGGCCTGTTCGATCTTCTTCAGCAGCTTGCGCTCACGGTCGCGGGTGCGCAACTCCAGCGCGTGCTCTTCTTCGATGGTGGCGCGATCGGCCGGATCGGGCACGACCACGGTGTCTTCGCGCAGGTGCTCGGTGGTTTCTCCCGCGTTGGCCAGCATGTCGGCCTTGAGCAGCGAGAGTTTGCGGCGGAAGAAGGCCAGCTGCACATCGTTCATGTACTCGCTGTCGGGCATGGCCTGCACATCCTGGTCGGTCAGCTGTTCGAGCGGCAGGGTCTTCCAGTGGTTGGCCCGCTTCGGGTCCTTCTGGATGCTGGAGGGCACGGGTGGGGTCATTACACGTTCGTTCATGGTGAAAAAGGTCGCTTTGGCGGCGTCCGGTGCGTGGGTGGGTACCACCGCCGCCTGCGTCATCTGCTCCATCATCACTTTCTTGGCGGCGCGCTTGCCCAGGGGCCTGGGCGTCGGCTCGACCACGATGGGTGCGGGGGCAGCGGCAACGGCTCGCTTCGCAGCGGGCGCGGGAGACACGGCAACGGGTGGCGCAACGGCCTTGGGCAGGGATTTGGAAGGGGTTGTCACGGCTTTGGCTGGCGCTTTGGCCGCAGGTTGGGGGGGCGAAGCCTTGGCCACCGGCTTCACCGAGGCCTTGGCCACCGGCTTCACTGAGGCCTTGGGCGACGGCTTGACAACGGGTTTGGTGACCGGCTTGACAACGGGTTTGGTCGCCGCAGGGGGTTTGGCCGCAGCTTTCCTGGCGACCGGGGCCGGAGCGGCCTTTTTCACGGTTTTGGCGGCGGCCTTGGCGGTCGGCTTGGCAGCAACAACAGCTTTGGCTTTTGTCGGCGATGGTCGCCCCTGGGCCGCAGCGCGGGCGGGTGGGGTGGGTTTCGCGGTCCTGGTAGCCGGGGCTTTCACAAGGGGTCTCCTCTCAGTGCCTGACGATGCCTGCTCTCGGGTCTGGGCGCGGCCTGAAGACAAGGACTTCGGCGCGCTCGCTGGTCCGGATGGCGCCAGCGGGTCTGTTGTTATACCCCGTTTGCGTTCCGCTTCCGGACGGCGCCCGGCCCGCAGGCTCAGAGCAGGCCGGGCCGGACGCGGGGTGCCCGACTTGGGCCGCGATTGTAACGATGCCTGCGCGGTGGGCGCTGACACAGCACCCGATGGGAAACCCAGGCGTTGGAGAAGCGAGACAAAGAACACGATAGGGCCTGTTGCTGATGGTGGGAGCCGCCCGGGAGTGCTCAGACCAGCGACTGGTCCAGGCCCTGGACCAGGATGTCCCGGGGCAGGTCGAGCCCGATGAACACCATCTTGCTCACGCGCGGCTCACCCTCGGTCCAGGCCGGACCGAGGTCGCTGCCCATGAGCTGGTGCACGCCCTGAAAAATCACCTTGCGCTCGGTGCCCTGCATGTCGAGCACGCCTTTGTAGCGCAGCATGCGCGGGCCATAGACCTGCACGATGGCGCCCAGGAAGTCCTCCAGCCTGGCCGGGTTGAACGGTCGGGTGGCCCGGTAGACGAAGCTTTTCACATCGTCGTCGTGATGGTGGTGGTGACCGTGGCCCTGGTGGCCGTGCTGGTGCGAGGGGTGGTTGCAGTGCTCACCATGCTCGTGATCGTGGTCGTGTTCGTGCCCGTGGTGTTGATCCTCATGGGCATGGTCGTGCTCGGTGTCGGCCTTGAGGAAGTCCGGGTCGATGTCGAGCTTGGCGTTCAGGTTGAAGCCGTGCAGATCGAACACTTCGCTGAGCGCCACCTCGCCGAAATGCACCGGGCGCATGGGCGCGCGCGGGTTCATGTGCTTGAGGCGGTGGGTCAGGGCGTCCAGCTCGTCCCGCCCCACCAGATCGGCCTTGCTGATGAAGATCTGGTCGGCAAAGCCCACCTGACGGCGCGCTTCCTGGCGGTCGTTGAGTTGCTGGGCGGCGTGTTTGGCGTCCACCAGGGTCAGGATGGAATCCAGCAGGTACTGCTCGGCGACCTCGTCGTCCATGAAGAAGGTTTGAGCGACCGGGCCGGGGTCGGCCAGACCGGTGGTCTCGATCACCACGCGGTCGAATTGCAGTTCGCCCTTGCGCTTCTTCTCGGCCAGGTCCTGCAAGGTGGTGCGCAGGTCGTCGCGGATGGTGCAGCAGATGCAGCCGTTGCTCATCTGGATGATGTTTTCCTGCGTGTCGGCGACCAGAATCTCGTTGTCAATGTTCTCTTCGCCGAACTCGTTCTCGATCACCGCGATTTTCTGGCCGTGGGCCTCGGTCAGCACGCGCTTGAGCAGCGTGGTTTTGCCCGAACCGAGAAAGCCGGTGAGGATGGTGGCGGGGATCAGGGACATGGCGCGAACGACTCCTGCAACAAACAGACGGGGACGATGGCAGCGACGGAGTGTATGCGACCTGCGTGCCCCTGCGGTGACTACCTGCCTGGGCCTGTTCACCCTGTTTTCATCACAACCAAGCCCTTGAGGTACTCGCCTTCGGGGAAGCTGATCGTCATCGGGTGGTCGCAGGCGCCGCCCAGGCGCTGCAGGATGGCGCCATCCACGCCCGCATCCAGCCCGGCCGAGGCCACGATCTTGTGGAACAGCTCCACCCCGATGCCACCCGAGCAGGAAAAGGTGAACAGCACGCCGCCGGGCGACAGCAGCTTGAAGGCCTGGCGGTTCAGGTCTTTGTAGGCGCGGGCGGCGCGCTCGGCGTGGGCCGCCGTGGGCGCAAACTTGGGCGGATCGAGCACGATGGCATCGAAACGGCGGCCCTCGGCCACGAACTGGCGCAGCGAAGCGTTGACGTCGGCGTCCATGAAAGTCGCCTGCGCCGGGTCCAGTCCGTTGCGCAGCAGATTGGCATGCGCCTGCGCCAGCGCGGGGCCAGACGAGTCGATGCTGGTCACGTGACCGGCCCCGCCGGCCAGCGCCGCCACGCTGAAGCCGCCGGTGTAGCTGAAGCAGTTGAGCACGTGGGCGAATTGGAGACGCTGGGTGTAGCGGTGCAGCGCCAGACGGCTGTCGCGCTGGTCGAGGTAATAACCGGTCTTGTGGCCCAAGGCGATGTCCAGCCCCAGGCGCCAGCCGTGTTCTTGCAGTTCGAACGTGGTTTCGCCGCTGCCGCGCAGCCAGCCGGTGGTCTCGGGCAGGCCTTCGAGCTTGCGGCTGCTGGTGTCGGAGCGCTCGTACAGGCGCGGGCAGCCGGTGAGGTCGATCAAAGCATCCGCCAACTGCGCCTTCCAGCGCTCCACACCACAGGCAGTGAACTGCGCCACCAGCGTGTCGCCGTAGCGGTCCACGATCAGTCCCGGCAGGCCATCGGATTCGCCATGCACCAGCCGCACGCCATTGCTCTCTATGCCCAAACGAGCGCGCAGGGCGATGGCGCGCGCCAGCGTGTCGCGGAAAAAGGCGGCGTCAATGCGCTGGGCCTCAACAAAGCTCCAGGCGCGCACCCGGATGCGCGAGGTCGGCGAGAACGCGCCCCAGGCGAGAAACTGGCCTTCGTGGCTTTCCACGCGCACGGTTTCGCCCGCATCGCCGCCGCCACGGGCGACGGCGCCGTCGAACACCCAGGGATGGCGGCGCTGCAGCGAGCGTTCTTTGCCGGGCTTGAGTCGGATGGTTTTCATGTGGGGGGATTGTGGCTCCCCCCCGCGGCGGGGGTGGACCAGTTCAGGGGCGCAGGTACACGAATCCCTCGCGCGCCTGCAGCCGGGCCACTTCGGCCACGCCCGAGGGCACGATCTTGGCTTCCATGGCCAGCTTGGCGGGTTCGATCTTGCGCGACACCAGGGTGTTGTTGCAGACCCGGAACTCCACGCCCCTGCCGGCCAGCTCGCCAATGGCGCCCACGAAGGACTGGTCCATCTGGTTGACCGCGCCGTCCAGCAGGAAATCGATACCCAGACCATGGGTCACGACCACGATCCTGGCTTTCGGATCGGCCGCCAGGTGGTTGCGGATGTTGTTGACGGCGCGCGAGGCCTGTGGAATGCCTTCGCTCATGTGATAGACGTCTTGATGACGTCGTCGGCCGCCTGGGCCTGCAGCGAGGCGGCGGCAAAGAGCGCCAGCAAGGCGGCTTTGATGGAAAAAAAGAATCGGCTCATGCTGTGTCTCCAGAAAAAAATACCAACCCGGGTATGTGAAGCATTGTCATGGGCCCAGGGCTCTGCTTCCACCGGGAATACCCGCTCGCCCCTCAGGCTTCAGGGCTTTTTGCGCGCCCGGGGGTGCGCCGCGTCGTACACCTGTGCCAGGTGCTGGAAATCGAGCCGGGTGTAGACCTGTGTGGTGCCGATGCTGGCGTGACCCAGCAGTTCCTGCACCGCCCGCAGGTCGCCGCTGGACTGCAGCACATGGCTGGCAAAAGAGTGGCGCAGCATGTGCGGGTGCACCGGCGTGGCCAGCCCCGCCAGCAGCGAGCGGCGCTTGAGCCGCACGCGGATGTGTTGGGGCGTGAGTCGTTGACCACGGCTGCCAATGAACAGCGCCGGGTCGTCTCTCGCCCAGTCGCTGCGCACCGCCAGCCACTGCGCCAGCGCGGTCAGCGCGGCACCGCCCACCGGCACGCTGCGGCGTTTCGATCCTTTTCCCAGCACCTGGGCCTCGCCCGCCTGGGCGTCGATCCAGCCGCGCGCGGTGCCGCTCGCGGCCACGTCCAGCCCCACCAGTTCACCGATGCGCAGACCGCAGCCGTAGAGCAGCTCGGTGACGCAGCGGTCACGCGCTTCGAGCCGCGGGTCGTCGGTCGCTTCCACATGCGCAGCGAGCTGCACCGATTCGTCCACGCCCAGCGCTTTGGGCAAGGGCTTGCCGGCCTTGGGGGCGCGCACGTCCTGCACCGGGTTGTGGTCGATCAACCCCTGACGACCGAGCCACACATACAGCCCGCGCCAGCCCGAGAGGATGAGCGCGATGCCGCGCGCGCTGCGCCCGCCGCTGTGCATCTGCGCCACCCAGCGGCGAATGTGCGCGTTCTGCACCTGGCGCAGCGCCACACCGGCCGCCCGAGCCTGCCCGGTGAGCTTGTCCAGATCGAGGGTGTAGAGCGCCACCGTGCGCTCGGCCAGGCGTTTTTCCACCCGCACATGAGCCAGGTAAGCCCGGACCAGCGCGGCGTCGTCCGTGCTGGCTGCGGCGTTCATGCCGAGCGGCCTGCCGCCGGGCCGCCCCAAGGCAGGCCAGCCCCCTCGGGGGGCAGCGCCGTACACGAAGTGACCAGCGTGGGGGTCATGGACGGCCTGCCGCCGGGCCGCCCCAAGGCAGGCCAGCCCCCTCGGGGGGCAGCGCCGCACACGAAGTGACCAGCGTGGGGGTCATGGCCTCAGGCGCGACAGCGCGGCGCTGCTCAGTTCGCCGATGCGCACCAGGAAGCTGGTGCCCATGTCGGCGGCGAAACGCTGTGCGTCGTTCGAGGCCAGCACGAGCAAACCAAAGGCCTGCGGTGCGCCGCTGGCACGCAGCGGGATCAGCGCCAGCGAAGCGGCAGCGGCGGGCTCGGCCAGCCACTGTGCGGCCTCCAGCCCCGGGTTGGCGCCACAGTAAGGCGCGGTGAGCGAGGAAGCAAAGGTCATCACGTCGTCGCTCGCGCCCTGGGCGCACGGCTCGGCGGCGAATTCGGGCGCCACGCCCCAGACCTTGATGGCGACCTGCGGCACCTGGAACTGCGCCGCGATCTCGCGCGCCACCACGGCGGGCAGCTCGCGCGCCTCGCGGGTGAGCAGCAGTTCGCGCGTCCAGCGCTGCAGTTTGTCGGCGATGGCGGTGTTCTCAACGCCGTGGCGGATCATCTCGACCGCTTTCAGCTCCAGCCCTTTGATCTTCTCGCGCAGCAGTTCGGCCTGGCGCTCCTGCAGGCTGACCGCGCGGTGGCTGTGCGGGCTGGTCAGCTGCACGGCGCCCAGCACGCCGGCGTGGCGCTCGAAGAAGTCCGGCGTGTTGGCCAGGTAGTTGGCGATGTCGTCTTCGGTGATCGGGGCAATGGTCGGGTGGGTCATGGTGATTCGGTTCGAAGGGATTTCAGGCCAGATCGGGGACGTCGATTTCGCCCTCGAAGACGGTGGCGGCGGGGCCGGTCATGAACACCGGCGCGTCGTGCGACGGCGTGTCCCGCCATTCGATGCCGAGCACGCCACCACGGGTCTGCACGTCCACGCGCGCATCGAGCAGGCCCAGGCGGATGCCCGCCACCACCGCAGCGCAGGCGCCGGTGCCGCAGGCCAGCGTCTCGCCCGCGCCGCGCTCGTGAACGCGCAGGCGCACCTGGCCGCGGTTGACAACCTGCAGGAAGCCCACGTTCACGCGCGACGGGAAGCGCGCATGCCGTTCAATCAGCGGCCCCTGGCTCAGCACCGGCGCGCTGTCCACGTGGTCCACCAGCTGCACCGCGTGCGGGTTGCCCATGGACAGCACCGCGACCAGCGCCTCGCCGCCGCCGGGCAAGGCCAGCGGCCAGCGCTCGAACCCGCCCATGGCTTGCGCGCTCAGACCCCTCGCGTCAAACGGCACCCGCTCCAGCTCGAACACCGGCGCACCCATGTCCACGGTGACGCCGCCATCCGGGTTCAGCGACAGGCTGAT
>PNMN01000122.1 GCA_013823655.1 Comamonadaceae bacterium
CCAGCACCGGCCCCAGCACCTTGCCGGTGTGCGTGCCCAGCCGCACCACCTCTTCCGGCGTGGTCGCCGCCACCACACGGCCACCACCCGAACCGCCCTCGGGCCCCAGGTCGATGATCCAGTCGGCTTCGGCCATCACGTCCAGGTCGTGCTCGATCACGATCACGCTGTGGCCGCCGTCCACCAGCCGGTGCAGCACGCGGATGAGCTTTTCCACGTCGGCCATGTGCAGGCCGACTGTGGGTTCGTCGAGCACGTAGAGCGTGTGCGGCGCCTTCTGGCCGCGGCGCGTGACGTCGTCGCGCACCTTGCTGAGTTCGGTCACCAGTTTGATGCGCTGGGCCTCGCCACCGCTCAGCGTGGGGCTTGGCTGACCCAGCGTGAGGTAGCCGAGACCGACGTCTTTCAGCAGCTGCAGCGGGTGGCTGATGCTGGGCATGCTGGCGAAGAATTCGACCGCTTCGTCCACCTCCATCCGCAGCACGTCGCCGATGCTCTTGCCTTTCCAGGTGACGGCCAGGGTCTCGGGATTGAAGCGCGCACCGTGGCAGACCTCGCAGGGCACTTTCACGTCGGGCAAAAAGCTCATCTCTATCGTGCGCATGCCCTGCCCTTCGCAGGCCGGGCAGCGGCCTGTGCCAGCGGGCGAGCTGGCACTGCCTTTGCCCCCGGTGTTGAAGCTGAAACGGCCCGGCCCGTAGCCGCGCGCCTTGGCCTCCAGCGTGTCGGCGAACAGCTTGCGCACCGTGTCCCAGAAGCCGATGTAGGTGGCCGGGCAGCTGCGCGGCGTTTTGCCGATGGGGGTCTGGTCGACTTCGAGCACGCGGTCCACGACCTCGGTGCCGAGCAGCTTGTCGCAGCCCACCCAGGCGGGGCGCTCGCCCGCGTCCCACTGCTGGCGACCGGCAAAGGTGCTGCGCTGGGTGACCGCTGCCGCTGCGTTGGTGAGCAGCACGTCGCGCGCGAGGGTGGACTTGCCGGAGCCGCTGACGCCGGTCATGACAACCAGGCGCTGCAGGGGCACGGCGACGTTGAGGTGCTGCAGGTTGTGCAGGCGGGCGCCTCGGACTTCGAGCCAGGGCATGGCTCCCTCCCCCGCTGGGGGAGGCTTGGTCTGCCCTGAGCTTGTCGAAGGGGGGTGGGGGCTCGCCAGCGAAGCGGCATCCGGTGCGCCGGCCCCCATCCCTGCCTTCCCCCAGTGGAGGAAGGAGTCATTCGGGGTCACGGGCCGCCGCGGCTGCAACGGATGCCTCATCGCGTGCAGCAGGTAACGCCCGGTGACGGACTCTTCATTCGCCGACAGATCCGCCACCGAACCTTGCGCCACCACACGCCCGCCGCGTTTGCCGGCGCTGGGGCCGATGTCGATGATGTGGTCGGCGCGGCGGATGGTGTCTTCGTCGTGCTCCACCACCACCAGGGTGTTGCCCATCTCGCCGAGCTTGTGCAGGGCGTTGAGCAGGATCGCGTTGTCGCGCGGGTGCAGGCCGATGGTGGGTTCGTCGAGCACGTAGCACACGCCCTGCAGGTTGCTGCCGAGCTGCGCCGCCAGGCGGATGCGTTGTGCTTCACCGCCGCTGAGCGTGGGCGCGCCACGGTCCAGCGTGAGGTAGTTCAGGCCCACTTCTTCCAGGAAGGCGAGGCGGCTTTCGATCTCGGGCAGCAGGTCGCGCGCGATGTCGGTTTCCCGTGACGTCAGCGCAGACGCCTTGAGCAAGCCCTGCACCCAGGCGCGGACTTCGTTCACCGACAGCCGTGCCACGTCGGTGATGCCCACGCCGCCAAACTTCACCGCCCGCGCCTGCGCATTCAGGCGCGTGCCTTCGCAACTGGGACAGGGCCGATCGGCGAGGTCTTCCACCTCGAGCTCGGCAAAGCTCTGCTCGCGGCCTTGTCGGTCGTCGTCGCGCACCGAATCGTCCAGCGCCTTGCGCTGTTCGCGCGAGAGCGCCAGACCGGTGCCCACGCAGTCGGGGCACCAGCCGTGTTTGCTGTTGTACGAAAACAGGCGCGGGTCCAGTTCGGGGTAGCTGGTGGCGCAGACCGGGCAGGCGCGGTGGGTGGAAAACACCTCCAGCCGACCCAGCCCGACCGTGCTCGCGCCACCCGCCATGGCCTCTGCCAGGCCCTGCATCTGGTGCAGCACATGCACCTGGCCCTTGCCGATCTCCAGCGCCTTGGCCAGCTGGGTGCGCAGCCAGGCTTCGTCGGCGGGGTCCACCACGCCGTCGGCCACCGGCAGCTCGATGGTGTGTTCCTTGAAGCGGTCGATGCGCGGGAAACCGCTGGTGGGCAAAAACTCGCCGTCCACCCGCAGGTGCGTGTGACCGCGCGGGCGCGCCCAGTCGGCCAGTTCGGTGTAGACGCCCTTGCGGTTCACCACCAGCGGCGCGAGCAGGCCGATGTGTTGCCCGGCGTAGCGCGTCAGGATGGCCGCCGCGATGCTCTGCGGGCTCTGCGGCAACACCGCCGCGCCGTCGTGCACGCAGTGCTGCGTGCCCAGCTTCACGTACAGCAGGCGCAGGAAGTGCCAGACCTCGGTGGTGGTGCCGACCGTGCTCTTGCGGCCACCGCGGCTGAGCCGCTGTTCGATCGCCACCGTGGGCGGGATGCCGTACACCGCGTCCACCTCGGGCCGACCGGCCGGCTGCACGATGCTGCGCGCGTAGGCGTTGAGCGATTCGAGGTACCGGCGCTGGCCTTCGTTGAACAGGATGTCGAACGCCAGCGTGCTCTTGCCCGAACCGCTGACGCCGGAGATGACGTTGAACCGACCGCGCGGAATGTCCACGCTCAAGTTCTTGAGGTTGTGCTCTTTGGCGTTGACGATGCGGATGCAATTCGCCCCCTCCCCCGCTGGGGGAGGGTTGGGGTGGGGGCGCGCGGCGGCCAAACCTCGGGCGCGCGCCCCCACCCCTGCCCTCCCCCAGGAGGGCAGGGAGTCAGAGACCGCGTGCACCTCGCCCATGGAGGCCGCGTAGTCGCGCAAGGCCTTGGCGGTGTGGCTGGTCGGGTGTTGACGCACTTCCTCGGGCGCACCTTCGGCCACCACCAGGCCACCGGCCACACCGCCTTCGGGGCCGAGGTCGATCAGCCAGTCGGCGGCGCGGATCACGTCCAGGTTGTGTTCGATCACGACCAGCGAATGCCCGGCATCGAGCAGCTTGCGCAGGCTGCGCATGAGCTTGGCGATGTCGTCGAAATGCAGACCGGTGGTGGGCTCGTCGAACAGGAACAAGGTGCCTTTTTTGGCCAATGCCTGGCGGCTGGCGGCGCTGTTTTTCGCGGCGTCGGCGAGGAAGCCCGCCAGCTTGAGGCGCTGCGCCTCGCCGCCGGACAAAGTGGGCACCGGCTGGCCCAGCTTCACGTATTCCAGCCCCACGTCCACGATGGGTTGCAGCACGCGGATCACATCCCTGTCGGGACCACGCCCCCACGCTCCGCCGCTGCGCGGGTCGCTGCCCCCCGAGGGGGCTGGGTCGCCTTGGGAGCGGCCCGGCGGCGACCCGCCGAACAGCGCGACGGCCTCGCTCACGGTGAGGTCCAGCACGTCGGCCACATTGAGCATGCGCCCGCCGCGTTCGATGCGAACCTCCAGCACCTCAGGCCGGTAGCGTTTGCCGTCGCAGTCCGGGCAGCGCAGGTAGACGTCGCTCAGGAACTGCATTTCCACGTGCTCGAAGCCCGAACCGCCGCAGGTGGGGCAGCGCCCGTCGCCGCTGTTGAAGCTGAACTTGCTGGCGGTGTAGCTGCGCTGGCGTGCCAGCGGCGCGTCGGCAAACAGGGCGCGGATGGCGTCCCAGGCGCCCACATAGCTCACCGGGTTGGAGCGCGCCGTCTTGCCGATGGGCGACTGGTCCACGAACACCACCTCGCTCAAGAAATCGGCGCCGAGCAAACGCTCGTGCGCGCCCGGCGCGTCGGTCGATTTGCCGAAGTGGCGCAGCAGCGCGGGCGCCAGCACGTCCTGGATCAGGCTCGACTTGCCCGAACCCGATACACCGGTGACCACCACCAGCCGCTGCAGCGGGAATTCGACGTTCACGTTCTGCAGGTTGTGTTCGCGCGCGCCTTCGAGGATCAGGCGCGGCGTGCTGTCGGTCACCATGCGTTTGAAACCCATGCCCACGGTCTTGCGTGCGCCCAGGTAGGCGCCGGTCAGCGTGTCGGCGCTGCGAATGGCTTCGGGCGGGCCGTCGAACACTATTCTGCCGCCGCGTTCGCCCGGGCCGGGGCCCATGTCGATCAGGCGGTCGGCCGCCAGCATCACGGCCGGGTCGTGCTCCACCACCACCAGCGTGTTGCCGGCGTCGCGCAGGCGCAGCATGGCCTCGACGATGCGCGCCATGTCGCGCGGGTGCAGGCCGATGCTGGGTTCGTCCAGCACGAACAGTGTGTTCACCAGCGAGGTGCCGAGCGCGGTGGTGAGGTTGATGCGCTGCACCTCGCCGCCGCTGAGGGTGCGGCTCTGGCGGTCCAGCGTCAGGTAGCCGATGCCGACGGCGCACAGGTAGCGGATGCGGGTGTTGATTTCGTCGAGCAGGAGTTTGATGGCCTGCGCCTGGCCTGCGTTTGGCTCCTTCCCTCCCTGGGGGAAGGCGGGGATGGGGGCTTGCGTGGCTGCAGGCCCCCTCCCCTGCCCTCCCCCAGCGGGGGAGGGAGTCAAAGAGGCAAAAAACACCCGCAACTGGTCCAGCGGCAGCAGCATCAAATCGTGCAGGCACAGGCCGGGCAAAGCCTCCAGCTGGGCGCGCGACCAGTTCACGCCCCTGGGCAGGTGGCGTTGAGTTGGCCGACCCCCACGCTCGGCACTGGCGTGCTCTCGCTGCCCCCCAGGGGGGCTGTCTTCGCTTGGGGCGGCCCGGCGCTCAGACGGCGCCAGCACCGCGTCGGCCTGGGCCTTCGTGCCAACGCGCCAGAGCAGGCTGTCGGTCTTCAGGCGAGCACCACCACAGCTCGGGCATTCGGTGTAGCTGCGGTACTTGGACAAGAGCACGCGGATGTGCATCTTGTAGGCCTTGGTTTCCAGGTACTCGAAGAAGCGGGCGATGCCAAACCAGTGCTGGTTCCATTTGCCGTTCCAGTTCGGCGAACCGTTTTTGACCCAGTGCTGTTGTTCGGCTGTGAGCTTGTTCCAGGGCGTGTCGCGCGGGATGCCGGCCGCTTCGGCGTGGCGCATCAGGTCGTCCTGGCACTCTTTCCAGGCCGGTGTCTGGAACACCTTGATCGCGCCGTTGCGCAGCGTGAGTTTTTCATTCGGGATCACGAGGCCGTGGTCGACCGATCACACGGCCGAACCCGCGGCAGGCCTCGCAGGCGCCCACGGCGGAGTTGAACGAGAACATCGACGGCGTGGGCTCGCTGTAGCGGATGTCGCTTTCCGGGCAATGCAGGCCCGTTGAAAAACGCCAAATGACCGGTTCGGTTCCTTCTTCACCCAGCACATAGACCATCAGCTTGCCGCTGCCGCGCTTGAGGCCGGCTTCGATGGCTTCCATCACGCGCGCGGGCTCGGCGGTGCCGATGCGGAAGCGGTCGGCCACCACGTCGAGCAGCTTGACCGACGCACCGGCGGCGGGGCCTTTGGCCGTCTTGGCCTTGGTGGTTTTCGCTGCTTTGTCGGCGCTGGCATCGGGCGCTGGCGCGGCGCGCTGCACGGTGCGTTCGGCCTGCACCCGCGTGTAGCCGCTGGCGGAGAGCCATTGCTCGATTTCTTCGGGCGTGGTGCTGGCGGGCAGTTCAACCGGGAAGGTCACCACCAGGCGCGGATCGTTCAGTTCTGCACAACGCTTCTGCAGCTCGGCATAGATCGACTCCGGCGAATCGTGCCGCACCGGCAGCGCGGTCTCGCGGTCGAACAGATCGGCGCCGCGCGCGAACAGGAGCTTCAAGTGGTCGTTCAGCTCGGTCATCGTGCCCACGGTGGAACGCGAGCTGCGCACCGGGTTGGTCTGGTCGATGGCAATCGCCGGCGGCACGCCGTCCACCCGGTCCACCGCCGGCTTGTCCATGCGGTCGAGGAACTGGCGCGCGTAGGCGCTGAAGGTCTCCACGTAGCGGCGCTGGCCTTCGGCGAACAGGGTGTCGAACACCAGGCTGGACTTGCCCGAGCCGCTCGGCCCGGTGACCACGGTCAGCTCGCCGGTGCGGATGTCGAGGTCGATGTGCTTCAGGTTGTGCTGGCGCGCGCCGCGAATGCGGATCAGCCCGGTCTCTGCGGCCAGCGGCGCGGCGTCGGCAGAACCGGGCTGATCGGCGGGGTTCAGGTGCGGGAACGGGTGCGCATCAGACATGAAGAGGCTTCCGGTGGGGAGGCCAACATTCTAGGAGTCTGTCGGGCTTGGGGCGTCGAAAGCGCGAATCGACCCCGGCGGACGGGCGCGGGTTCCGCCGTGTTGACTCCAGCGGGCCCAGGCGGTTTGGGCCGGGGACACGGATCGCCGTGTCGTCGGCCCTTCAGGCGGGCAGAAAGCCCAGGCGGCGGGCGCTGCCGAAGTTGCGCAGGTTGGGCAGGATGTCGTCGAGCTGGCTGTCGCTGGCGCCGATCCAGCCCAGCAGGGTGGCGGCGTACTGATCGACGCTGAGCCTGGGAATCCAGCGCCCGTGCAGTTCCCAGGGGTCCTGCCCGACATCGTCCGGCCCGCCGATCACCAGCTCCGGGGGGGTGCCGTAGGTGGTGCCGCCGTTGACCGCGCCACCCATGACCAGCTGGTGGTTGCCCCAGGCGTGGTCGGTGCCGCTGCTGTTGTTGGGCTTGAAGGTGCGCCCAAAATCGCTCTGGGTGAACAGGGTCACGCTGTCGCCCATGCCGATGGCCCGCATCGCGTTGTAGAAGCAGGCCATGGCGTCGCCCAGCGCCTGGAGCAGGCGGAAGTGGTCACCTTCCAGGCTGGTGGCTGCGATCTGGCCGCTGTGGTTGTCGTAGCCGCCCTGTTGCGCAAAGAAAATCTGGCGGCTGCCCTGCACCGTCACCCGGCCCTGCACCAGCTTGGCCACCTGGTACAGCTGCCGCCCAATGGGCGTGTTGATGCGGCCGTTGGTGGTGATGGGCGCAAACGCCGTGTCCAGCGCCGACGACGCCACCGTGCCGGGCCGCTGCGCCACCAGTGCCCCGAGTCGCGCCGACATCGCCAGGGCGTCGCGCTGCTGACCCATGTAGGCGTTGCGCATGGCGTTGCTGTCGCTGTCGGCGTACAGGGCTTGCAGCGCGCGTTGGCGCTCGACCTCGGGCGCCCAGGTCGGGTGCTCCAGCCCGTTGAGCCCGAAAGTGCCACCGGGCTCGGGCAGCACCAGCGGCGTTTGCAGTTCCGACAGGCCAAAGCGTCCATTGCCACCGACCGAGATCACCGGGTTGGTGGTGCCCAGTGTGGCTGCCGCACGCCCGCCCCAGCCGGTGCGCTCGGTCACCCGGCTGCTGGCCGATTCCCACAGCACCTGCTGGTCGGAATGCGAGAACAGACTTTGTGGAATGCGGGCGTCGCTGGCCGGCAGGCGGCGGAATTCGGCCTTGGTCAGCGGCGCAAACAAAGGGCCGACGTTGAACACCGGCGCCAGGCCGCCATCGGCCCAGACCGGCGCCAGCGCCGACAGGGCCGGGTGCAGGCCGTGGTCGGTGCCGCTCAGGTTGACCAGGCTGCCGCGCGGCAGGGCCAGCGCACCGCGCACGGCGGCGTACTGGTTGTAGCGGGTGGTGTCGGTGGGCACCACGGTGTTGCAGCCGTCGTTGCCGCCATAGAGGAAGACGCAGACCAGCGCCTTGTAGCCCGCCTGGGCATTGGCCGGGGTCTGGGTCAGGGCCGAGAGACCGGCCACGCCCAGGGCGCCAGCCAGCGTGCTGCCGCTGAACTGGAGCCAGCGACGGCGGCTGAGCAGCATGTGATCGATGGTGGGTGAGCTTGGGTTCATGGCAAAGCCTCAGCGGGCAATCTGGTACTGGGGCGACGCGAAGACCAGGTAGGCCGCCTGCCGGACCCGGTTGATCAAGTGCTCGTTGCCGCTGTTTTGCTGCGTGTAGACACCGACCGCCTGGATCACGGCGTTGCGCGACGCGGTGGGCAGGGGTTCGCCCAGCGCCAGCAGGGACAGCCGGTCGACCAGCCGTGCCGGGTCGGCGGCGTCCGCCACAAAGGGCTGCAGGTTCACCCGCGTGCCGACCGCACCGGGCACGCCGGGATCGGGGTCGGAACCGTTCCAGAACACCAGGTAGTTGACGAAGTTGATCCGCTGCAAGGCGCTGTTGGCGTTGTGGATGCCGAACGAAGGGCCCAGCAGGGGGGTACCGGCCAGCGGGTAGTCCGGCGGGTAGTAATTGAACACCGACGGGGCGCGGAACATGTGCTGGCGCAGCTCTTCGCCCCACCACCAGCCGAGCGCATCACCGTCGGTGTGGCCGCCCAGAGCGCGCAACAGGCCGGTGAACAGCTGCACCGGTTCGCGCAGGCTGCCCGCGCGTGGACCGGGGTTGTCGGTGCGGGCCTCGGCATCGAGCAGGATGGCGGCCACGGTGGCCTTCATGTCACCGGCACGGCCGTCACCAAAGCCCTGGAAGCTGCCGCTGCGAAAGGCCGCCGCCACGCGCGCCACGTACTCCGGGCTGGGGTTGCTGGTGACCAGGTGCTGGATGAGCTGTTGGCCGATGAAGGGCGCGGTGTTGGGGTGCGCCATCAGGCTGTCGAGCACCGCTTCGAGCGCGGTGTTGGCGTTGTGCCCGGCTGGCAGCGACACACCGGCCAGCAGCGTTCGGGGCTGGGTGTCGTGGAAACTCGCCAGCGGCACCATGTCGCCGTTGTAGAACTGGCAGTTGGTGCCGCTGGGCCAGCAGCCGTAGGGCGTGGCGCCGCCGCGCGGGTAGGTCCAGCCGGTGAGCGCGTAGGCGTAGTT
>PNMN01000123.1 GCA_013823655.1 Comamonadaceae bacterium
GGCCAACCCGCACCGGCTGGACGATTCGGCCAGCCACACCGTGCCGCCCCATGTGCAGATGCAGTGGCGCCCGCTGTCGGCGCGCGGGGGCGCCGAGACCGGCATGGAGGCCTGGCTGCGCGTGAACCTGCGCATCGACACCAGCGCCTGGGTCGGCCGCAGCGCTCGCATCTACATGGTGCTGCCGCGCGACGAAAGCGCCACCCTTGAAGCCGTCTGGACCACCCAGGGACGCCTGCTGCCCGGGCGCCTGGTCTCGGGCGAGCGCACGCTGGTGCATGTCGGCGCGATCAGCTCCACCACGCTGGAAGACCAGTTGCTGGTGCGCCTGCGCAGCGGGGCCGACTGGCAGGGCAGCAGCCGCCGGCTGAACTTCCACTTCGAACTCGACGCCGATTGAACCCGACCATGCCCCCCGTCTTTCATTCCCTGCGCTTGCTGGTGCTGGCTTGCCTGGCACTGGGCGGCCCGTCCGCCGTGCTGGCACAAGGTTTCGCCGCGTACATTTCGCCGCCGCGCTTTGAGCTGAAAGCGCAACCCGGCCAGCGCCTGCGCGAAGTGATGGAAATTCAGCACGTGGGCCAGCAAAAAGGCAATTACCGCATCTACACCAACGACTGGACCTTTGGCCCCGACAACGCGGTCACGTTCAGCAACGAACTGCAGCCCGACAGCTGCCGCCCCTGGGTGACCATCGAGCGGCGCGAACTCAGCATCGAGCCCGGCGCGCGTTACCGCTTCCGCTTCGAGATCGCGCCGCCGCCCGGCACCGCGCCGCGCGAATGCCGTTTCGCCATCATGGTCGAGGGCCTGGACCCAACGCGGGTGCAGGGCGCGGTGAGTTTTCCGGTGGGTGGCCGCATCGGCGTCATCGTTTACGCGGCCATCGGCGGCGCCGCGCCCCGGCTGGAGATCGTGGGCACCCGCGTCGAACCGCTGCAAGGCCAGCCCACCGCCGTGCTCGATGTGCGCAACAGCGGCAACGCCCACGGCCGACTCGGAGGTTTCGTGAACGGGCGCGACGCCAGCGGCGCACGCTTCGAAATGGCCCCCGCCGATCTGCCCATCCTGCCCGGCGAAACCCGTCGCGTGCCGCTCAATCCGATGGCCGAAGACGGCAAGCCCGCGCCCCAACCCGCCTTCCCGCTGCGCGTGCAGGGCGAACTCGAATGGGGCCAGAACCGCGTGCCGCTGGACACGAGCTTCAGCCCATGACGCCCGGGCGGCGCCGCGCACCGCTGACCCGCTGCCTGGCGTTTGCTGTGGGCCTGGGCTGCCTGCCGTTCGCGCACGCCCAGACCGTGCCGCCCACCCCGCCAGCGGCTGAAGTGGCGCCCTACCAAGACCGGGTGATGGACGACCTGCCCTCTGCAGCAAGCACCGACAGCGCGCCCGAATCCACCTTTGATGCCAGCGGCTGGCCGCGCTTCCTGCGGCTCGAAACACGCCTGGGCACCGAGCCTTTTGACGCCGCACACCGCACCCGCACGGGTTTCGCCGTTTACGGCCTGATCGACACCCCCAACCACGGCAGCCTGTCGATCGACGGCAGCCACAGCCCGCACGCCGGGCGCGGCACGCTCACCCTGCGCCAGCGCGCCATGCCGCTGGACGGCGGCTGGCTGGCCCACCACGAGCTGGGCATCCTCAACACCCCGCTGCCCGAGATCGCGCGCCGACCCTCGCGCGTGCTGCTGCCATCGGCCATCGTGCAAGGCATCGGCGGCGCCTGGGAGCAAGCGGCCAGCGGCTGGCAACTGCAAGCCAGCCACGGCGAACCCGGTCGGCTCGACGGCCACCCCACCAGCGTGTTCCGCCCCGCCAGTGGCCAGCGCAGCAGCCTGGGCGTGCAATGGCACGCGGGCGCGGGCGCCACACCCGCCGATCCGCTGGCCCGCCCCGGCTGGACGCTGGCCGCGCAGGTCGAGACCGCGCGCCAGATCTCGCTGATCGACGAGCCCCGGCTGCCCGGCGACCGCTTCGACGCCGACGCCGCCCTGCTCGCCGCCCGCCACGAAACCGAAGACCGTCGCCTGCAGGCGCACCTGGTCCAGACCCGCAGCGGACCGACCGGTCGCGCCAGCCGTGGCCTCTGGCTCGACGCCGAATGGGACGATGGCCCGCGCCGCCACGGCGCCGGCCTTTACCGCCTCGACCCCGGTCTCAGCTGGGTCGGCCAGCCCATGGCCAGCGACATCGAAGGTGCCTACGCGCGCAGCACCTGGCGAACCCGTCAGTGGACCGCAGCGGCTTCGCTGGACTGGCTGCGCTCGGTCAGCGGCACCAGCGCCGACGGTTTCTACGCCACCGCCAGCGGGCGCCAGCGCCTGGGCCCGGACAGCCAGCTCGGCGCTGGTTTTTCGCTGCGCGACTTCGGTGGCCGCAACTGGAGTGGCTACGGTGATTGGCGCTGGGGCAACGCCTGGGGCCGCAGCGGCCTGCGGCTCGATGGATCGGGCGGCGCCAGTGAGGCGAGCGAACAGCGACTGAGCTACGACCAGGACTGGCGCGTGCCGCAGGGCTGGACGCTCGCCACCAGCTTCGCGCTGGGCCGCGCCGCCGCCCGGGGCGGTGAACCCGCGCAAAGCCTGTGGGCCGCTGCGCTCAGCCTGGCCGCACCGCTCACGCCGCGCGCCGGCCTGCGCGCCAGCTTCGACACCGAACAGCGCAGCGGTGGCCAACGCCAGCGCAGCCTGAGCCTGGGCACCAGCTGGCGCATCAACACCCAGTGGAGCCTGGAAGGTCAGGCCAACCGCAACACCGGTCGCAGCCAGAGCGGCCTCTCGCTCGACCCGCTGGCGCCGCCCACCACCGTGGTCAGCACCGCCGACCGCTCGTTCTACGCCGTGCTGCGCTACGAACTGCAGGCCGGCACGCGCCGGGCCCCCCTGGGCGGGCGCCCACAGGAAGGCGGTGGCCGCATCCAGGGCACGGTGTACCTCGATGGCAACCGCAGCGGCACCCAGGAAGCCAGCGAAACCGGCGCGCCGGGCGTGACCGTGTCCCTGGACAACCGCTACGCCACCCGCACCGATGCCCAGGGGCGCTTCGAGTTTCCCTTCGTCGCCGCCGGCCCGCGCACCATCACCGTGCGCAACGAAACCCTGCCCCTGCCCTGGAGCGTGGTGGATGAGGGCCAGGTGAAGGTGGATGTGCGGCTGCGCGAAACCGTCAGCCTCGCCATCCCGGTGCGGCGGATGGACTGATCACCCGCTGGTCAGCCTCGGCGGCGGCGAGCGATGCTGCTGCCCAGCAGGCCCAGGCCCGCCAGCAGCATGGCCCAGGTTTGCGGCTCTGGCACCACGGCCATCATGGCGTAGGAATACCCACCCGCGCCACCCATGCCAATGCCCGTTCCGGAGATCCTCATCTCGTAGTTCCCAGAACCCAGGTACCCGGTGGCGGTGTATGCGTTGCTGCCCGACGGGCTGACGAGCGAAGAGAAGCTGGTGCCGCTGCTGTCAAACAGCGAAACGCTCAGGCCCGAAATGTTCCGGATGTCGAAAAAGCCAAAGGAGACCGGCAGGTTGGCCACGTTGCTGCCCACCAGATGGTTCGGCGCGGCAACGGTGAACAGGATGCGGTCCGCGAAACTGTTGGCGACCTGATTCACGCCAGCGATCGGTGTTGGGGTGAGCGTGCCGACGTTGTAGTCGGCGGCGAACGCACCGAAAGACGGCACCAAGGCCAGCGCAGCGGCCAGTTGACGAAGCTTGAAGTTCATGACCCACCCTTTCAATGAGATGGAAAAAATGACCGGAACCGAGCGCTCACGGTGAAAAGCCCCTGAAGGGTCCTGGGAACCTGTGGCGAATGGTACGGAGGCCATGTTGCGGCTGTTGCACGCCTGGGGCGCTTGCACATGGTCCGTTTGGACCACACCGATCTCCCGAGCGATGCAGTCAGCGCCTCAGAACCCGGTTTTTCAGCCGTTGCTGCCTGCTCCCAGCCCCGATACAGCACAAACAAGGCCTCAAGTCTTTCAGAAATGGGCCGAAAAACCGGGCATGTTCCGGCGATCACACTCCCTGCCCATGCTGCTGGCCACCCTGGTGCTGCTGCTGGCACCCCTGCCCGGCGCAGCCGAGAGCAGCCTGGTGGTGGGCAACGGCAACGCCAGCGCCAGGCTGAATTTCCGCATCGTCATCCCGCCGCTCATGCGCGTGCTGGAAAACAGCCACCCCGAACAACTCGCCACCGGCGAAAACGGAGCGCTCAGCGCCTTGCAGCGGCTGGTGGTGGTGTCCAACCTGAAACGCGGTTTCTGCGTCAACCTGCGCCAGACCCACCCGCAGCTCAGCGGCTGGCGCCTGCAGACCGCGCAAGAGGGCAACGTGAGCCTCAGCCCGGTGGCCGACGGCTACCGCCTGTGCACCGCCCGCGCCGGGCGTTACACGCTGCTGCTGCAGCACGAATTCCAGGCGCTCGCCGACGCCGACGGTCTGCGCTGGCCGGTGCAGACCGATCTGATGGCGATGTGAAACCGCCCGGAGCCTGGGTGCACCGTCGGTTCACCGCGGCCACAGCACCCACAGCTGCAGCGGCTGCTTGAGCGCGGCGGCCACGGTGTAGGCCGGGTCGGTCCAGCTGCCCCAGCCGGTGAACAGGTCGGCGCGCACGGCACCGACGATGGCGCCGCCGGTGTCTTGCGCCATGACCAGCTGCTGCAGGTTGACCGCCGGTCCCTGGGTGGCCAGCCAGACCGGGGTGCCGTAGGGAATGCTGTGCGGGTCCACCGCGATGGACCGGCCCGGCGTCAGCGGCACGCCCTGGGCGCCACGGGGGCCGAAGCGGGCGTCGAACTCGCCCAGCACCTCTTCGCGGAAGAACACCGTGCGCGGGTTGCTCCAGAGCATCTGGTTCAGGCGCTGCGGGTTCTGCGCCACCCAGCTTTTGATGGCGTCCCAGGAGCCTTCCCGGATGGCGCGCTGGTCCAGCAGCCAGCGGCCCACGCTCTGGTAGGGGTGGCCGTTGTGCCCGGCGAAGGCCAGGCGCACCTGGCGCTGGCTGCCGTCGGGCTCGGTCAGGTTCAGGCGCCCGGAGCCCTGGATCTGCAGAATGAGCGCCTCCACCGGATCCGCCAGCCAGGCGATGGCCCTGCCTTGCAACGCGGCCTGGGCTGCGGGCAGGGTGTCGATCTCCTGTCGGCTGTACCAGGTCTGGCCCGAGCGCAGCTCGGCCGGTGGCGCGTAGAGCGGCGTGCGGTGGGTGGCGCTGGGCGTGCGGCTGGCATTCAGGATGGGTTCGTAGTAGCCGGTCAGCAGGCCTTGCGGCAGGCTGCCATCGACCTCGCCGACGCGGTAGGGCTGGAAACGGCGCACCAGCCAGGCCTGCTGCTCGGCGGTGCTGCCGATGCTGAGCTGGCGTGCTTCGTTGCACAGCGCCACCTGACCGGGCATGCCCGCGGCCACCGGGCGCTCGCAGCCGCGCACCCAGGCGTTCCAGGCTTCGCTCAGGTTGTCCTGCCCCCAGCCGGGCAGATCGGTCCAGCGCACCGGCGTCCAGCGGCTCTTGACGCGCTGCAGCGCGCCGGGCAGCGGGCCGTCGTCGATCGACACACCGGCTCCTGGTGCGGGTGCGGGTGCGGGTGCGGGTGCGGGTGCGGGCTCGGGGTATCGGGTGGGAGCGACGGCGCAGGCCGCGAGACTGCCTACAATCAGCAGCGCCGCCATGACGCGCAGCGCCCGCAACCCCCCATTCCTGGTTACATCACCACCGGTACGGCTCATGACTTTGCTTTTTCTCGAAGCGCTGGGCGCGCTGCTGTTGCTGGTTTTCATTGTGTGGTGGACCATGTTTTCAGGACGCAAGGGCGGCGAACTGCCGGAAGAAGCCCAGCGCGAAGAGGACCCGCCGTCCAAGCCTTGAGGCGGCGCGCGCTCAAGGCTGGCGCAGCGCATTGGCCAGCTCCACGGCCGACCGCACGCCCATTTTGTCGAACACGCGCGAGCGGTGCACTTCGACCGTGCGCACGCTGATGTGGAGCTGGTCGGCCACCAGCTTGTTGGGCAGGCCTTCGACCACCAGACGCATCACGTCGCGCTCGCGCTCGGTCAGACTGGTCAGGCGCTGCTGAAGTTCGCACTGCGCGCGCCGCGCCGCCTGCACTTGGGCCGAATGCTGCAGCGCCTGCTCCACCCGGTCCACCAGCGCATTGTCGGAAAACGGTTTTTCGCAAAAGTCGAAGGCGCCGCGCTTGACCGCGTCCACTGCGGTGGGCACGTCGGCATGGCCGGAGAGAAAGATCACCGGCATGCAGGCCTGCCAGGGCAGGGTGAGCAGGTGTTCAAACAAGGCCAGCCCGCTGGTGCCGGGCATGCGCACGTCCAGCAGCAGACAGCAGGGTCCATCCGGCGCGCGCCGTCCGGGTTCGATCTCGGCCAGAAAGGCGTCTGCGCTGTCGTAGCTCTGGCTCAACAGGCGGCGCGTGCGCAGCAGCCAGGCCAGCGCTTCACGCACACCGGCGTCGTCGTCCACCAGAAAGACCTTGGCGTCGGGGTACTGGGTCATAAACGGATTGTGCCTCCCGGGACCTGGTTCCCCCCGCGCCGCAGGACGCGACGCCCCCCCGGGGGGCGGCACTGGCGGCCCGGCAAGCCGGTTCCGCGGTGCCCTGGGATCAGCTACCCCTCCGGCGTGAGATGTCTTGCTCCGAGGATGCGGTGGAACCGGCTTTGCCGGGCCACTCGCATCGCCCCTGGGGGGGCGCGCGAAGCGCGGCGGGGGGTACCTATCCCGTCGGCAACGTGAACCGGAACACCGTGCCGCGCGGGTGAGCGGGTTCGAAGGTGAGCGCGCCACCGTGCTGTTCGATCACGGTACGGCACAGCGACAAGCCCAGGCCCATGCCTTCGGACTTGGTGGTGAAGAAGGGTGTGAAGAGTTTGTCGCGCACGTCCTCGCTCAGGCCTTGGCCGTGGTCGGTGACGGTGAACTCCACCCAGGCCTTGCGTGGCGGCTCGCCCGCTTCCTGCCCGGCGCTCAGGCGCGACTGCTGCAGCGCGAGCGTGAGCACGCGCAGGCCGGAGGCGGTGGACGGATCGCCCTCGGGCATGGCCTGCATGCCGTTGCGTGCCAGGTTGAGCAGCACCTGCTCGACCATGGTGCGATCGCACAGCACGGCGGGCAGGCCGGGTGCGATATCGGTCTGCACCCGGATACCGAGTTTCTTGGCCTGCAGACCGAGCAGCGGCGCGATGGCGTCGAGCAGGCTGTGCGGTGGCACCGCCTCGCGCACCGGTTCGCGCCGGCGCACGAAGTCGGCCACGCTCTTGATGACGCGGCCCGCGCGCTCGGCCTGCTCGCCGATGCGGCGCATGGCGAGCTGCAGGTCGGACTGCGGCAGCTCGCCGACCGGGCCTTCCAGCAGGTTGAGCGTGCCGGTCGCGTAGCTCGCTATGGCGGCCAGCGGCTGGTTCAGTTCGTGGCTCAGCAAAGAAGCCATTTCGCCCACGGTGGCCAGGCGCGCGGTGGCTTGCAGACGGTCCTGCGAGGCGCGGTTGAGCTCCTCCACACGGCGTTGCTCGGTGAGGTCCAGGATGGCGCTCATGTAGCCGGTCTGGGTGCCGTGCGCGTCGATCAGCGGCGCTTCGATGATGAGCACCGGGAAGCGCGTGCCGTCGCTGCGCTGGAACACCGACTCCCAGCCCTCGCGCGGCAAGGCCTGACCGGCCAGCCGCACGGCCTGGCGCTGCTGGTACTCGTCCACCAGCTCGGGCGGCCACCAGGGCGCGGGCAGGCCGGTGCCGATCAGCTGCTCGGCGCTGAAGCCGACCATCTGGCAGAACGCCGGGTTGACGTAGGTGACGCGGCTGTCCATGTCGCGCGCACGCAGGCCCGTCACCAGCGAGTTCTCCATCGCCTGCCGAAAGGCCAGCGCATCGGCCACTTCCAGTTCGGCGCGCTGGCGCAGGCGCATGTCGCGCGCCAGCAGGCCCAGCACCGCGAGCAGTGCCAGTGTGAGCGCACCCACCACGGCGGTGAGCACGTTGGGAAACAGCCCGCGGACCGCGCGCGGGCTCTCCAGCCGCAGCATGAGCGTGTGGCCGGGGAGGTTCAGCAGGCTGGAGGCCACCAGGGTGCGGCGGCTGCCGGCGACGCTGCTGTGCAGCGCCAGGCGGGTGCCGTCGGGTTCGGTGAAGGCCAGGCCGCGGTCGCGCAGCAAGTCTTTCTGCGTCAGCTCGGACAGGATGCCGGGCAGCGAATAGGTGGCGACCAGAAAACCCGCAGGCACGCCGCTGCGCACCAGCGGCAGGCACATCTCCATCAGCTCCAGGCCCTGCCCGCCGCGCATGGGCCAGAAATAGCTGGGCGAGAACGAGGGACCGGCAATGCGCTGGGCGTTGCCGCAGGCCTGGCGCACATCGGGCAGGGCCTGCGCACGGTCCAGCTGGCCCAGCAGGTCGGGCAGGTAGGCGGAGTCGCGGTGGACCAGCACTTGCAGATCGATGCCGCGCCACTCCAGGCGCACCAGCTCGCGGTGCTGGGCCAGCAGTTCGGCGGCCGAACCGGGCCAGGAGTCGGGCGTGGGCGCCACGCTGTGCAGCGACTGCAGGGTCTGCACGTTGCGCACCAGCGCGGCGCGCATGTCGCTGGTGACGGTGACCGCGTCGCGCTCCAGCGCCACCTGGTCGCGGCTCTGCTCGTACTGCGTGGCCAGAAACACCAGCACGCCCAGCAACATCAGCACCAGCGCCAGCAACGCCCCCCAGAGCAGCCAGCGGCGCGAGCGCAGGCCCTGGCGCAGGGGCGGATTTGAAAGCGCGGCAGCCGTCATTCAAATGCGAGGTGTTGCCCGAGCAGCCCAGGCCGCCGCAGAGCCG
>PNMN01000124.1 GCA_013823655.1 Comamonadaceae bacterium
AATGGGTGAGCATATCGTCTGCTGAAAAAACAGGCAGATACAATGCCCCTCCCCGGCTCCGGTTTGACCGACGCGCCGGGCTCCCTCACTTCCCTATCCGAATCCAACCCGCGCCATGCAACTGGGTCCCTACACCCTGCCGAATGCCCTGTTCGTTGCACCCATGGCGGGCGTGACGGACCGACCGTTCCGCAAACTGTGCAAGCGGCTCGGTGCGGGTTACGCGGTGAGCGAAATGGTCACCAGCCGCCCCGATCTGCAGGACAGTCTCAAGACTTCGCGCCGTGCCGACCACGCCGGCGAGCCGGGCCCGATCGCGGTGCAGATCGCCGGCACCGACGCGGCCATGATGGCCGACGCCGCGCGCTACAACATCGAGCGCGGCGCGCAGATCATCGACATCAACATGGGCTGCCCGGCCAAGAAGGTCTGCAACCAATGGGCCGGTTCGGCCCTGATGCAGGACGAGACGCTGGCCATCGGGATCGTCGAGGCCGTGGTGGCCGCGGCCGCGCCGCACGGCGTGCCGGTCACGCTCAAGATGCGCACCGGCTGGTGCGCCGAGGTGCGCAACGCACCGGCGATCGCGCTGGCCGCCGAAGCCGCTGGTGTGCAGATGCTCACCGTGCACGGCCGCACCCGCGAGCAGGGCTACCAGGGTTTGGCCGAACACGAAACCGTGGCCCACATCAAGAGCCGGGTGAAGATCCCGGTGGTGGCCAATGGCGACATCTCCAGCCCGCAGCAAGCGCGCGACGTGCTGCAGCGCACCGGTGCCGACGCCATCATGATCGGTCGCGCTGCGCAGGGTCGGCCCTGGATTTTCCGGGAGATCGGGCACTTCCTGGCCACCGGTGAGGTGTTGCCGCCGCCCGATCTGGCCGAGGTCAAGGCCTGGTTGCTCGATCACCTGGAAGACCACTACAACCTGTACGGCGAGTACACCGGCGTGCGCAGCGCGCGCAAGCACCTGGGCTGGTACGCGCTGGCGCTGCCCTTGCCCCTGGGCGCTGCGGCGGTGTTCCGCAGTCGCATCAACACGCTCACCACCGCACCGGCGCAACTGGACTGCGTGCGCGAGAGCCTGGATGCCTGGGCCTCAGCCCTTGAAGAAAAATCGACCCGAGAAGACCACTGGAAACTGGCCGCATGAGCTCACCCAACAACCTGCACGACTGTGTGCGTGCCAGCCTGGAAGACTATTTCCGCGATCTCAACGGCACCGACCCGGCCGGCCTGCACGACATGCTGGTCAAGGCGGTTGAAAAACCGCTGCTCGAAGTCGTGATGCTGCAGTCGCAAAACAACCAGTCGCGCGCCGCGCAATGGCTCGGCCTGAACCGCAACACCCTGCGCAAGAAGCTGCTGGAACACCATCTTCTTTAGGCCGGTTCCACGTTGGGCGATGAGCGTTCAGCGTGACAAACGAAGCCCCTCGCTGAACACCCCACCCTCTCAACCCTCAAGCTCCCATGCGCGCACTCATCTCCGTCTCCGACAAGACCGGCATCGTCGAACTGGCCCAGGCCCTGCACGGTCTGGGCGTGTCGCTCATTTCCACCGGCGGCACCGCCAAGCTGCTGGCCGAGAAAGGCCTGCCGGTGACCGAGGTGGCCGAGGTCACGGCCTTTCCCGAGATGCTGGACGGCCGCGTCAAGACCCTGCACCCCAAGGTGCACGGTGGCCTGCTGGCGCGCCGCGATCTGCCCGAGCACATGGCCGCGCTCAAGACGCACGGCATAGCCCCGATCGACCTGCTGATCGTCAACCTCTACCCGTTTGAAGCCACCGTGGCCCAGCCCGGCTGCACGCTGGAAATGGCGATCGAGAACATCGACATCGGCGGCCCGGCCATGGTGCGCAGCGCCGCCAAGAACTGGAAAGACGTGGCGGTGCTGACCGACGCGGCCCAGTACCCGACCGTGATCGACGAACTGAAAGCCAGTGGCCAGCTGAGCGACCAGACGCGCTTCGCCCTGTCGGTCGCCGCGTTCAACCGCATCAGCCAGTACGACGGCGCCATCAGCGACTACCTCTCCGGCATCGCGTTCGAAGAGGGTGCCAGCGTGCCCCAGCGCGCCGAGTACCCGGGCCAGGCGAATGGCCGCTTCGTCAAGCTGCAAGACCTGCGCTACGGCGAGAACCCGCACCAGAGCGCCGCCTTCTACCGCGACCTGCACCCGGCGCCGGGCTCGCTGGTCACGGCCAGGCAATTGCAGGGCAAGGAGCTGAGCTACAACAACATCGCCGACGCCGACGCGGCCTGGGAATGCGTCAAGAGCTTTGACACGGGAGCCGCAGGCGACCCTTCACGGGCCGCAGCCTGCGTGATCGTGAAGCACGCCAACCCCTGTGGTGTGGCCTTGGGCAAGGATGCGCTGGAGGCCTACAGCAAGGCTTTCCAGACCGACCCGACCAGCGCCTTCGGCGGCATCATCGCGCTGAACTGCGTGCTCGACGGCGCCGGTGCAAAGGCCATCAGCCAGCAGTTCGTCGAGGTGCTGATGGCGCCGGGCTACACGCCCGAAGCGCTGGAGGTCTTCAAAGCCAAGGCCAATGTGCGCGTGCTGCAAATCGCACTGCCGCCGGGCGGCCCCACCGCCTGGGACAAGGGCCTGAACCTCACCGACATCAAGCGGGTGGGTTCGGGCCTGCTGATGCAGAGCGCCGACAACCACGTGCTGCAGCGCGCCGACCTCAAGGTCGTGACGAAGCTGCAGCCGACCGAACAGCAACTGGACGACCTGCTGTTCGCCTGGAAGGTGGCGAAGTTCGTGAAGTCCAACGCCATCGTGTTCTGCAAAGACGGCATGACCATGGGCGTGGGCGCGGGCCAGATGAGCCGCCTCGATTCGGCCCGCATTGCGAGCATCAAGGCGGGCCATGTGAACCTGTCGCTGCAGGGCACCGCAGTGGCGAGCGATGCCTTCTTCCCGTTCCGCGACGGTCTGGACGTGGTGGTGGACGCGGGTGCGAGCTGCGTCATCCAGCCCGGTGGTTCGATGCGCGATCAGGAGGTGATAGCCGCGGCGGATGAGCGTGGTGTGGTGATGGTGTATTCGGGCGTGCGCCACTTCCGGCATTGATTTCCCGACTCCCTCTCCCCGTGGGGAGAGGGTTGGGGTGAGGGCTCTTCGGGGCCCTTCTTCGGGGCCCTTTTTCTTCATGCACCCAGCATGGGCGCATGAAGAAAACGGCAGGACAAAGCCGGCCGTTTGGATGCAAGGACGGAGCGCTTATTTGCCCAGCAGCTTGAACACGTCCCGCGCAGCCGTAACGGTATCGGCAACGTCCTGCGCCGTGTGCGCCGCGCTCACGAACCCGGCTTCGTACAAGGCCGGGGCGATGTACACGCCGCGCTCCAGCAGACCGTGGAACAGGGTGTTGAAGCGCGGACCGTCGGTGGTCATGACCTTGGCGTAATTCTGCGGCAGTTGATCGAACAGGAAGAAGCCGAACATGCCGCCCTGGCTGTCGCCACACAGCGCCACGCCCTCGGCCGCCGCAGCGGCGGTCAGTCCGCTCACCAGCGACTGCGTGGTGGCCGACAGCGCTTCATAAAAGCCGGGCTTCTGGATTTCTGTCAGCGTCGCCAGACCGCAGGCCGTGGCCACCGGGTTGCCGGAAAGCGTACCGGCCTGGTACACACCGCCCAGCGGGGCGAGCTGCTCCATCACCGCGCGCTTGGCGCCAAAGGCCGCCAGCGGCATGCCGCCGCCGATCACCTTGCCCATCACCGTCATGTCGGGCTCGAAGCCGGGGATCAGCTTCGCGTAGACGCTCTGCGCGCCACCGAGCGCGACGCGAAAACCCGTCATCACTCGTCGAACGCCAGCAGCGCGCCGTGCTGCGTGCACAGCTCGCGGCAGCGCTTCATGAACGGCAGAGAAGCGCGCACGAAATTCATGTTGCCGGCGATCGGCTCGATGATCAGGCAGGCGACTTCGGGGCCGTGTTCGACGAATGCGGCTTCCAGCTGTTCGACGTTGTTGTATTCGAGCACGATGGTGTGCTGCACCACCTCGGGCGGCACGCCGGCGCTGGTCGGGTTGCCGAAGGTGGCCAGGCCCGAGCCGGCTTTCACCAGCAGCGCGTCGGCGTGGCCGTGGTAGCAGCCTTCAAACTTGATGATCTTCTTGCGGCCGGTGGCGCCGCGCGCCAGGCGGATCGCGCTCATGCCGGCTTCGGTGCCGGAGCTGACCAGGCGCACCATGTCGATGCTGGGCACGAGCTTGATGATTTCTTCGGCCAGTTCGACTTCACGCTCGGTCGGCGCACCGTACGAGAAGCCTTCCAGCACCGCTTTCTGCACCGCCTCCACCACCGCCGGGTGGCCGTGGCCCAGGATCATCGGACCCCAGGAACCGATGTAGTCGATGTACTTTTGGCCGTTGGCGTCCCAGAAGTACGCACCCTGCGCGCGCTGCACGAAGCGCGGCGTGCCACCCACCGCCTTGAAGGCGCGCACGGGGGAGTTCACGCCACCCGGGATCAGGGCCTTGGCGCGGTCAAACAGGGCTTGGTTGCGGTCCGTCATGGAGTTGATTCAGTGTCTGGTGGTGTCGAGGGGGAAGGCGTCGGCGTCCAGTGTGCTGTCGGGGGCGGGTGTGACTTCAACGCCCTCTTCGAGCTCATCGTCGTGGGCCCAGAACAGGCGGTCGGGCACCGCATGCCCCATGCCCGGCTGGAAGCCGGCGTCCAGGCACTGGTCCAGGTAAGTCAGGGCTTCGGCGCACGCTGCCTGCAGGTCGGCACCACCGGCGATCAGAGCGCACAGGGCGGCGGACAAGGTGTCGCCGGCACCGCTGAAGGTGGCTTCGAAGCGTTCGTAGCGCGCGGTCGCCAGCACCGACTCCGGGCTGGCGAGGTGGCTCTCCAGGTACTGGTCGGCGGCGTTGAAGCCGGTCACCAGGGTGTAGGGCACGCCGTGCACCGCAGCGGCGCGCGCCACCTCGCGGGCGCTGGGCGCGCGCTCGCCCTCCCATTCGGGCAGCAGCCAGCGGCACAGCGTGCTGTGGTTGCCCACCAGCACCGTGGTCTGCGGCAGCATCAGTTCCGCGAAGGCGTCCAGGTAGGTCTCGATCGCCAGCTCGTCCCACCAGGAGAGGTCGGGCATGTAGGCGATCACCGGGATCTCGGTGTAGTCGGTGGCGATCTCGGCGATCACGCCCAGGTTCTCCGGGCTGCCCACGAAGCCGACCTTGAATGCCTGCACCGGCATGTCTTCCAGCGCGGCGCGGGCCTGGTCCGCCACCGCTTCCTCGTCAAAAGCGAAATGGTCGTGGATTTCGGTGGTGTCGCGAATGTAGCTGCCGGTGACCACCGGCAGCACATGGACCGAGGCGCTGGACATGGCGGTCAGGTCGGCGCTCAGACCACCGGCGCCGCTGGGATCGTTGGCGTTGAACACCATCACGCACGGCAGTGAAACCGCGCCAGTGTCGTTGGCCGCATCGGGCATGGGGTGGGTGACGGGTTCGGTCATGGGGTGGGTGGTGATCGGTGCGCGGTGCGCAGGGGCCGACTGGCGGCGCGCGCCCATGGGGAAAACCAGCGGTCAAGGGCCTCAGGTGGCGCTGCGTGGCTCTATACAATGATTGCATTCTAAGACAATGCCCCCTATAACCATGACCGACGCCAAGACTTGGATGTGCCTGATTTGCGGCTGGATCTACGACGAAGCTGCGGGCGCACCCGATCATGGCATTGCCCCGGGAACCCCCTGGGCGCAGGTGCCCATGAACTGGACCTGCCCCGAGTGCGGCGCCCGCAAAGAAGATTTTGAAATGGTGCAAATCTGACGCAGCCTGGCCTGTCGTTGGCGCTGTCCCAGCCGATTCACCCGCCTTGACGCGACTTCTGGAGCACAACGAACGTGAGCACGACGCCTGCATTGAAAGTCCTGGTGGTGGACGACAGCAACACCATTCGCCGCAGCGCAGAAATCTTCCTCAAGCAAGGTGGCCACGAAGTGTTGCTGGCCGATGACGGTTTTGATGCCCTGGCCAAGATCAACGACTACCTGCCCGACCTGGTGTTCTGCGACATCCTGATGCCGCGCCTGGACGGCTACCAGACCTGCGCCATCATCAAGCGCAACGCCCGCTTCGCCAGCATCCCGGTGGTGATGCTGTCGTCCAAGGACGGGGTGTTCGACAAGGCCCGCGGGCGCATGGTCGGCTCGCAGGAATACCTCACCAAACCCTTCACCAAAGACCAGCTGCTGCATGCGGTGCAGCGGTTCGGGTCCCAACTCACCGGAGCCGCCTGATGCCGATACAAAAGATACTGATCGTTGACGACTCGAAGACGGAGCTGATGGTTTTGTCCGAACTGCTGGGCAAAAACGGCTACAGCGTGCGCACCGCCGAGAACGCAGAAGAGGCCTTTCGTCGGCTTGGCGAGGAAAAGCCGGAGCTCATTCTGATGGACGTGGTGATGCCCGGTCAGAATGGCTTCCAGTTGACCCGGGCCATTGCCCGCGACCCGCAGTATTCGAGCATCCCCATCATCATGTGCACCAGCAAGAATCAGGAAACCGATCGGGTCTGGGGCATGCGCCAGGGCGCTCGTGACTATGTCACCAAGCCGGTGAACGCCGAAGAACTGGTTTCCAAGATCCGCGCGCTCGACTGAGCGGCGCCAGCGATCTGACCCCCCACCGAGCATGGCCACCAACCGTCAGTCACTCAAAGACCTGCAGGAACGTCTTGCACGGCGGCTGGCCGCCGCCAAGTCCGAAGCTGCCACCGCTGCGTCGTGGCTGGCCTTCGAGGCCGGAGGCCACCGCTATCTGGTGCCGTTGGTGCAGTCGGGTGAAATTTTCCCCTGGACAACGGTCCAGTCTGTGCCCTACACCAAGCCCTGGTACGTGGGCGTGGCGAGTCTGCGCGGTGGATTGCACGGCGTGGTGGATTGGGTGCGGTTTGTCGGTCAAGACGCTGTACCGGGCATCGCTGGGCCCGAACGCATCACCTCAGAGTCCCGGCTGGTCAGCCTGCATGGGGCGCTGGGTGTCAATGCGGTGCTCTGGATCGACCGCCTGCTGGGTCTGCGCAATCCGTCCATGTTCAGCGCGATGGCGCCACGGCCGCAGGATGCGCCACCGTGTATCGCTCGCTGTCTGATCGACAGCCAGGGCCAGACCTGGCAAGAACTGGATCTGCAGGCGCTGAGCTCGGACCCCGAATTTCTGGCCGTCGCTGCCTGATGGACAGCGTGGCGCGCCTGGAGTCTTGGGCGCGGATCCCCTTTTTTGTCATTGCACGTAGCTCCTTATCAGTTGGAAGGTTTTTTCATGGCCATGCTTGATCGATTCCAGGGACTGTTCAAGAAAGAGGCTGCCGACGAGCCCGATCTGTCCAAGGCCAGCAACCAGGAGATCGCCGAACTGGCCGCAGCCAGGCTGGCGCCGGACGCATCGGACGACGACTTTGCCGAAAGCCGACTCGCAGAGGAAGACGGTGCGCTGCCCGACGAGGCCGGCCTGGTCGCTGTGCCCCTGCTGGGCCGCAAGACCGCAGACCAGCACCGCCGCACGCTGACCCTGCTGCTGGGTCTGGCTGTGGTGATGCTCGCTGGTGTGATCTTCTACGCGCTGAGCCAGACCGAAAGGGCCAGTCAGCAGCTCGCCGCCAGCGGCCAGGCGCTGATGCAGTCCCAGCGCTTGGCCAAGAGTGTCTCGCAGGCGCTGATTGGCAGCGAGACTGCCTTTGCCGAGGTGAAAAACAGCGCCGAGGTCCTGACCGGTTCGCTGCGTGGCCTCAAGAGCGGTGACGATGCCCTGGGTATCGAGCCGCTGGGGGCCCAGTTCGATGCCGGGCTGGACGCGCTGCTGCCCAAGGTGGACGCCGCAGAGCGCTACGCTGCGGTCGTGCTGGCGCAGCAGCAGATCCTGACCCAGGTGGGTGATGCACTGCGCCTGATCAACCGCCAGTCGTCGGACTTGCTGGAGATCGCCGAGACCGTGTCCTCGCTCAAGCTGCAGCAGAACGCACCGGCGGCCGAAATTTCGGCCGCCGGCCAACTGGTGATGCTGACCCAGCGCATCGGCAAGTCGGCCAACGAATTCCTGACCATGGAGGGCGTGAGCCCGGAGGCGGTGTTCCTGCTGGGCAAAGACCTGAACACGTTCAAGGAAGTCGCCGAGGGTCTGCTCAAGGGCAGCAGCGAGCTGCGCCTGTCGCCCGCCAGCGATCCGCAGGTGCGTGAACGCCTGGAGGCCTTGCTCAAGCTGTACGAAGAGACGCGTGTCCAGGCGGGTGCCATCCTGGGCAACCTGCAGGGGCTGGTGTCGGCCCGCGATGCGCAGGCCAGCATCGTGGCCGACAGCGAACCGCTGCGCCTGGGTCTGCAGACGCTGCAGGACGAACTCTCGGCCCGTTCCGGCCTGGCCGGTGGCCAGCTCTTTGCCTTGCTGGCCTCAGCGCTCTTTGCGCTGGCTTGCGGTGCAGGCCTGGCCTATGTGCAGTTGCAGGAGAGTCGGCAGCGCCAGCGCGTGGCGGAAAACCAGAAGCTCGCGGCCGAATCGCTGGAACAAGACGCCAAGCGCGTCAACGACGCCAACCAGGCGGCCATTCTGCGGCTGATGAACGAACTGCAGACGGTGGCCGAAGGCGACCTGACGCAGGAAGCCACAGTGACCGAAGACATCACCGGCGCCATCGCCGATTCGGTGAACTACACGGTGGAGGAGCTGCGCTCGCTGGTGGGCAACGTGCAGGCCACGGTGACCCGGGTCGCCCAGACCACGTCGGCGGTGGAAA
>PNMN01000125.1 GCA_013823655.1 Comamonadaceae bacterium
AAGGCTCTCGGGTGCCCAGGAAGCATTCCTCATCAATCCGGTCGGTCTGCGGTGGCCACGATAGGCCGTGCAGTTCGGCCTCGATCGTTTAGGTTTGTTCGACACCTGCCCGCGTGCCCCACCGACGACACGATGCGCCTGGACGAAGGGCAGGTGTCGAACAAACCTCGAGGGAAGAAACTGTGGCGAACGTGACGGTGCCGGTTCTCGCTATGGTGATTACACGCGTGCGGTGGCGCGGTGATGTTGCATTTGACGGGCGCGCTGGCTCGCGGCGAAGGGGCGGACGCAGGCCATGGTGCGCAGAGTCGCCTTCGACAAGATCGTGCACAGGCGTGGATGTGAGGGTGCAATGCGCCGAACACGAGCTGACCGTGCCGCCGCGTGAAGCGTCGACGAACTTGAGTTGCGCTGGCAGCAAGGAACGTTCATGGCATGTGCCGAAGAGGTGGCGCGCGGATCGTCTCGCCGCGCGTGAAGGTCAGCACGATGACCATCGCGTGGCCGCAGTGCGCGCAGACGAAGCTCGGTCGCGCCGTGTCCTGCGAATCGTCGCAGGGTGGCGAACTCAGTGGATCCTGTAGAGGCACTTGCAGCAGCTGACGCGCGAGCGCCAGGCAGGTGGTTCGGTTGCAGTTGGCCAGCAGCCCGTAGTGGCGGATGCGGTGGAAGCCACCGGGCAGGACGTGCAACAGAAAGCGGCGCATGAACTCGCCGGTATCGAGCGTCATCGTCTTGTGGCGTGTCTTGCCTTGGACTCGGCCCTTGTCACGGTAGTCCTTCCACCGGAAGGTCACGCCGCGCTCATCAAGTGCCACGAGTCGGCTGTTGGAGATGGCCACCCGGTGCGTGTAGCGCGACAGGTACGCCAGCACCGCCTGGGGTCCGGCGAACGGGCGCTTGGCGTAGACCACCCACTCGCATTGGCGCAGCGGTGCCAGCCAGCGGGCAAACGCCGCAGCGTCCGCCAGCGGCGCGTGTTCACCGAAGAACTGCAGCCGGGCATCCCGGTGTGCCTGTTGCAGCGCTTCGAGGAAGCGCCGGCGGAACAACCGGGAGAGCACGCGCACCGGCAGGAAGAACCCGCGCCGGCAGGCGATCCAGTGTTCGCCGTCGCTCGCCAGGCCGCCACCGGGGACGATGCCGTGCACGTGCGGGTGGTGTGTGAGCGCCGAGCCCCAAGTATGCAGCACCAGCGTTACACCCAGTCGAGCGCCCAGGTGCTTCGGATCACCTCCGATGGTCAAAAGAGTCTCAGCGGCGATGTCGAACAGCAAGCCATAGACCACCGCCTTGTTGCAGTACGCGATCTCGGCGATGGGTGCTGGCAACGTGAAGACCACGTGGAAGTACTCCACCGGCAACAGGTCGGCGTTGCGCGCCTGCAGCCAACGCCGGGCCGCGCTGGCCTGGCACTTGGGGCAGTGCCGGTTGCGGCAGGAGTTGTAGGCGATCTGGTCGGTGCCGCACCCCTCGCAGCGCAAGACATGCCCACCCAATGCCGCGCTGCGGCACTGCTCGATGGCCGACATGACTTTGAGTTGGGCCAAGCTCAGGTGGCCACGCTGAGCCTGACGCCAGGCAGGTCCATGAATGCGGAAGATGTCGGCGACTTCCAGGGCGGCGTGCCCCATGGCTGCGGGTCTACGACGGCGGCAGCGTCTCCAGTGGGCTGATCACCGCGCGCAGCACTTCGGTGGCCACATGGGTGTACAGCGCGGTGGTCTCCAGCCGCTTGTGGCCCAGCAGCACCTGGATCACGCGGATGTCGACCTTCTGCTCGAGCAGATGCGTTGCAAAGCAGTGGCGCAGCGTGTGCATCGACACGCGCTTGTCGATGTGGGCGGCGTCGGCGGCCAGGGATGGTGTTCAAAACCGGCGCAGAGAAGGCCGTTGAGCGCATGAATCTCGCGACATGAAATTACCGTGCTCGTTTCGATCGATTTCAACACTGCAGAGGTCGATTTCTCGGCCTTTCGAGGCCTCATCCTGGCCCTTGGGCGCGCTGCAGGCGCACTCATCCCTGCGCCCTCTGCAAAAGCCGGTGCCGCGCCATCCACAAGTTGGAGAGTGCGAACAGCGTGTGCAGTTGCGCCGTGTTCTTCATCAGCCCGCGGTAGCGCACCTTCACATGCCCGAACTGGCGCTTGATCACTCGAAACGGGTGCTCCACCTTGGCCCGGATGCTGGCCTTCACATGCTCCAGCTCATCCAGCACGCGCCCCATCGGCGTGGCCTTGTCCAGCGCTTTGCGTTTGCCCGGGCGCATGGCCACATGCCAGTTGGCCTCGATGCCTTGCGCTTCTTCGCGCTTGGCCACGCCTTGGTAGCCCGCGTCAGCAAACACATCGCTCTCTTCACCGTGCACCAGCGCGCTGGCCTGCGTCACGTCATTGACATTGGCCGCCGTGCCCACCACCGTGTGCACCAGGCCCGAATCGGCGTCTACGCCGATATGCGCTTTCATTCCAAAGTGCCATTGGTTGCCCTTTTTGGTCTGGTGCATCTCGGGATCACGCTCGCCGCCGCTGTTCTTGGTCGAGCTGGGTGCGGCAATGAGCGTGGCATCGATGGCCGTGCCGTTCTTGAGCAACAACCCTTTGGCTGCCAGCGTGCTGTTGACGGTGGCCAATATCTGCAGGCTGAGCTGGTGCTCTTCGAGCAGGTGGCGAAAGCGCAGGATGCTCACGCGGTCGGGGATGCGCTCTGTGCCCGAGAGACCAGCGAAGTCACGATACAGCGGCGTCTCGAACAAGGCCTCTTCCATGGCCAAGTCCGACAGGCCAAACCACTGCTGCAAAAAATGAATACGCAGCATGGTTTCGTGTGCGAACGGCGGGCGCCCCGTGCTGGCCACTGGCGAGGCTGCCGCGATCAAGCCAATGAGTTCGCGCCACGGCACCACCAGCTCCATCTCGTCCAGCAACACGGCCTTGCGTGTGCGCCTTGTGCTCAGGTTCAGTCCCAGTTCGGCTTGCTTCTTCATGACGCAATTGTTCCTCGGCTCGGCCCTTCAAACCATCGGGGACTGCACGGGGTTTTGAACACCATCCCTAGGCGTTCGCACAACAAGTCCTCCACCGATTTCCATCCCAAACTCATCAACGATTTGCATTCAATTCGGCCACCTATTGCTGCCGTTCAACCTCCAGGACTCTATGACTGCTACGCAGCGACGGACTCAACCGCTCGCGCGGTAGACGCTCCGGCTACGTTGGTGGCGTTTCGTTGCGCCCGTGATTCTGCGATGTTGGCGGTCGAGGCAATCCGCCTCGGTCACGCAGGAGCAGGATCATGGACATTTGCACCCCGACCCCATCCGCGGCCGTCTCGCCGCTGCGCCAACGCATGCTCGACGACATGCGCATGCGCCAGTTCGCAGAGCACACGCAGGACGGCTACATCCGCGCCGTGCGCAAGCTCTCCACCTTCCTCGGCCGCTCGCCGCACACCGCCACCGCCGAGGATCTGCGCCGCTTCCAGTTGCACCTGGTGGACACCGGCACCGGCCCAGTCACCATCAACGCCACCATCACCGGGCTGAAGTTCTTCTTCGACATCACGCTGGGCCGGCCGGAGCTCATGCTCAAGATGACGAACGTGGCCGTGCCGCGCAAGTTGCCGGTGATCCTGAGCCCCGAGGAAGTCGGCCGCCTGATCGCCGCCGCGCCCAACCTCAAGCACCAGGCTGCCATGTCGGTGGCCTATGGCGCGGGCCTGCGCGTCAGCGAAGTCGTCTCGCTCAAGGTCGGCGACATCGACGGCGAGCGCATGACCCTGCGCGTGGAGCAGGGCAAAGGCCGCAAGGATCGCTACGCCATGCTCAGCCCCGTGCTGCTGGAGCGGCTGCGTGCCTGGTGGAGGCTTGGCCATGCCCAGGGCAAGATCCGGCACGGTGGTTGGCTGTTCCCGGGCCTGGACCCCACCGATCACGTGACCGCGCGCCAGCTCAACCGCGCCGTGCACCTGGCCGCCGCCACGGCCGGCATCGACAAGCGCATCACCCCGCACGGCCTGCGCCATGCCTTTGCCACCCACCTGCTGGAGCAGAAGGTCGATATCCGTGTCATCCAGGTGCTGCTCGGGCACAAGCGGCTGGACACCACGACCCTGTACGCCGCCGTGGCCACCGACCTGCTGCGCCGGGTCATCAGCCCTCTGGATCACACGTCCGCCAAGCCCGCAGGCGAACCAGCGCCCGAACCTGCACCGCAGCCGCCAGCCCTGTAGTCGTACGCCATCGTGCAGGGGCGACTCGCCCTGGAGGTCGCCGACATCTTCCGTGCCCATGGACCCGCCTGGCGTGATGCCCAGCGTGGTCACCTGAGCCTGGCGCAGCTCAAGGTGATGTCGGCCATCACCCAGTGCCGCACAGCGGCACTGGGTGGCCATGTCCTGCGCTGCGAAGGCTGCGGCCTGGATCAGGTCTCCTACAACTCCTGCCGCAACCGGCACTGCCCGAAGTGCCAGAGCAGCGCGGCCAAGCGGTGGCTGGATGCGCGCCAGGCCGATCTGCTGCCGGTGGAGTACTACCACGTGGTCTTCACGCTGCCTGCACCGATCGCCGACATTGCACACCAGAACAAGGCGGCGCTGTACGGCTTGCTGTTCGACATCGCCGCCGAGACGCTGCTGCGTATCGCAGCTGATCCCAAGCACCTGGGCGCCCACATTGGCGCCACGCTGGTGCTGCACACCTGGGGCTCGGCACTGACCCACCACCCGCACGTGCACGGCATCGTGCCAGGCGGCGGGTTTGCGCCCGACGGCAAGACTTGGGTAGCCTGCCGCCCGGGGTTCTTCCTGCCGGTGCGCGTGCTGTCGCGGCTGTTCAGGCGCCGCTTCCTGGAGGAACTGCAGCGGCTGCACGATGGCGGCGCACTCAGGTTCTTCGGTGAACACGCGGCGCTGGCTGAGCCCGTGACCTTCAAGGCCTGGCTTGCGCCGCTGCGCCAGTGCGAGTGGGTGGTCTATGCCAAGCGGCCATTCGCCGGGCCGCAGGCGGTGCTGGCCTACCTGTCGCGATACACGCACCGCGTGGCCATCTCCAACAGCCGGCTGCTGGCGATGGACGAGCGCGGTGTCACCTTCCGCTGGAAGGACTATCGCGCCACAGGGAAGACGCGCCACAAGGCGATGACGCTGAGCCCGCAGGAGTTCATGCGCCGCTTCCTGCTGCATGTGCTGCCGGGCGGCTTCCACCGGATTCGGCACTACGGCCTGCTGGCCAACAGCAACCGGCGGGACAACCTGGCGCTGGCGCGCCAGTTGTTGCAGGTGACGCCGTCATCGCCGCAAGCGCCGGCCACCGATGGCTTGGACCCACCACGTCCGACCTTCGTCTGCGCGCACTGCGGCCACGCGATGACGGTGCTGCAGGTCTTCTTGCGCGACTGCTCGATTCGGGCGCCGCCGGCACCATGACCACGCTCGAACACCGCCGATCAACTCGACGCTGGACATGGCGTCCGGTGGGCTGCTGCGTGCGTCGCCTGGTCAGCGTCTGCGCAGGCTCGGCCAAGAGCTGCTGCCGTATCGAAGTGGCACACGCACGGGCGCCTGCGGTCATCGATGAGGTGTCGATGCTCAGTCGTAGGCTACCAACTCGCGACGCGAGCGTAGAGCAATCGCCATAGTCACCGCGCTCGACAACTACCGTGGCGGGTCGCCGCGGTTTCCTCCCTCGAGGCTTATGCAACACCTGCCCGACAGCAGTGAGGGTGCTCGACCGCTTGTGCGGCTGGGCAGGTGTCACACAAGCCTTAACGGTTGCTGTCGGTCGCGGCCGTGACCTGAGTTCACGGTGCCTGGCACAAAGCTGTCATTGGCTCACCCAGCAGCGCGGCAGCATCGATGACCGGTATCGAGGGAGCTGCAGTCATGGTCTAGCACACGTCTCCCCATGAACGGGCACGACCCTACGCCTACCTGCGCGATGTCATGGCACGCCTGCCCATGCAGCCCGCCACCCAGATCGGCGAGCTGCTGCCATACCGCTGGCAGTCAGCCTGACAGCGCATATTCAGATACACGACCGCGCCCCGCAGTCAAGATGGGATCGCCGCGCGATTACGGGCGTCCTACAACCCTTAACTTAAGTCGGCCTACAGGCGAACAGTTGCCCCTCGGTCCCATGCCCCACGGCTGCATGGAATCCAAGTTCCATACCTAGGCAATTTTCTGACTTACGCTATGCGCCAAACCCAGGAAGATCGAGATCAGTGGAGCTTGATGCCGCTCCTTTCTACAGATGAAGTGCACCTGTGTCGCCATGCTGGTGTCTGAAATAGTTAACTTAACAAGGCGAGGATCCGGCCTGTAGGCTGTTTCCGCCACGACGCCTAGGCCCAGCCCCTCCGCCACCGCCTCTCGAACGGACTCGCGGCTGCCCATCTCCAGAGCCACCTGCACCTCGACGCCTCGCTCCTTTAGTTCTTGTTCAAACACGCGTCTGGTCGTCGATCCTTCCTCTCGGATGACGAACCTCTGACCCTGCAGATCACGCAGTTTGAGAGTGGCCCGTTGCGCGAGTGGGTGTTGGGTGTTGCCGAATATCACCAATCGCTGGGTACGGTAAGCCGCGCCAAATAGATCTGGGTGAGCGACGTGATTGAGCACCATGCCCACGTCTCCCTGGTAGTCAAGAATCTTTTCAGTGATGGTTCGCGAGTCGCCTACGCCAACAGCCACGTTGACCTGGGGGAACTGTTTCATGAACAGCTTCAACACGGGCAGCACGTTGTGCGGCCCGATGGCATGGATGACCAGTCGCCCTACGTATTGATTTTTCGCAGCAGCGAGCAGTGCGTGCGCATCTTCCTCGCCACTGAAGGTACGCCGGGTGTAGTCCAACAGAGTGCGTCCAAAGGACGTGAGTTCAAGCCGCCGCCCGCGCCGATGAAAAAGCTCCACGCCGAAGTCGACCTCCAGGCGCTGTATGTGTGAAGAAACAGTCGGTTGTTGAATAGCGAGCACTCTCGCGGCAGCGGTCATGCTGCCGGCTCGGGCCGTTGCGTCAAAGGCCTTCAAGGCTGCGAGGAGGCTGAGTCCAGACATTGATGTGATCTATGGGTGCCCTCATTTTTAGGGATGAAAGTTTCATATTCATGACACCTTGGTCACCCAGACTTGAGCTGTGCTTCCACTGAAGCTGTTTCTTCCAGAACCTCCTCTTTCCCGAGAGATACCTCTGACCACTTGAGTCCTGGTGTGCGTCTAGCGCACCACAACAAATGAAACCGAGCTATGAAAACTGCAATTCGCGAGAGCCATCTGAGCTTGCGGGGTATCACGGTGACCTATGCCGATGGTCACACAGCGCTTGCGCCCACCTCGCTGGAGGTACAGCATGGCGGGTTCCTTGTGCTGCTGGGCGCGTCGGGCGCGGGAAAGTCAACGCTGCTGCGCAGCATCAATGGCTTGGTTAGCCCCACAGACGGAGAGGTGTCGGTGGCCGATCTGCCGGGCGGCACCGTCTCAAAACGCAACCTTCTTGAGCATCGGCGCCACTGCGGCATGGTGTTCCAGCAGCACCACCTGATCGGGCGGCAAAGCGTGCTGGCCAATGTGTTGATGGGCAAGCTCGCCACCCGCGGATCTCTGGCGTCGTTGTGGCCTTGGAGCAAGGCTGACAAGCTGGAGGCGCTGGCGGCCATTGACCGCGTAGGCCTGCTTGAGAAAGCCCTAGCACGGGCAGACACCTTGTCTGGTGGGCAACAACAACGCATTGGCATTGCGCGTGCCTTGGTGCAAAAGCCCCGCCTGCTGCTGGCCGATGAGCCGGTGGCCAGCCTCGACCCGGCGACCGCGCAGAGTGTGTTGACCCTGCTTCACGACATCTGCAAGAAAGACCGACTCACGGCCATCGTGAGTCTGCATCAAGTCAACCTCGCGCGCATGTTCGCCGACCGCATTGTGGGCCTTCGCCAGGGCCAGGTGGTGTTCGACGGGACAGCAGCGCAGTTGACGGAAGAAGCCCAGTCTGCCCTGTACGCGAAGTCGTCACCTGCCAACATGGGCAGTCAATTTGATTCCCCCTCTCAATCCAAGGAGTTTTTACCGTGCTGAATCGTCGCCGTTTCCAATTTATCGCTGCCGTCACTTTGGCCGCCCTGTTGCCACTTGGCGCCCATGCCGAGGGCAAAAATCCTTCCAAGCTTCGCGTTGCACTGTTGCCGGACGAAAACGCCGCCACCATCATTCAGAACGCACAGCCTCTGAAGCGGTATCTGGAGCAGACCCTGAAGAAGGAAATCGAGGTCACGGTGACCACGGACTACTCGTCGATGATTGAAGCCATGCGCTTCGGCCGCATCGAGGTCGCCTACTTTGGACCGTTCTCTTACGTGCTTGCCAAGTCCAAGGCGCCCAACATTGAGCCATTTGCCGTTGGCGTGGAGCGCGGCTCGCCGACCTACCAGTCGGTTCTCATCGCCACGGCAGGCGGCCCGGTCAAGACCCTGGCTGACGTTCGTGGAAAGCCTTTTGGCTTTGGCGATCAGGCTTCGACGTCCAGTCACCTTGCACCGCGCGCGCACTTGCTTAAAAACCACCAACTGAACGGCGAGACTGACTACCGCCCCGTTCACCTGGGCACGCACGATGCCGTGGCCCGAGCTGTTCAGGCAGGGCAGGTTCCCGCCGGCGCTCTGTCAAAAACCATTCTGGACAACCTCATCGCAAAGGGCATGGTGGATGCCAACAAGATTGTGCAACTTGAACTGTCAGCTCCCATTCCAAACTACCCCAT
>PNMN01000126.1 GCA_013823655.1 Comamonadaceae bacterium
TCCATGTCGATGAAGTCGATCACGATCAGGCCGCCGAGGTCGCGCAGGCGGGCCTGGCGCGCCACTTCGTCGGCGGCTTCCAGGTTGGTGCGGGTGGCGGTCTCTTCGATGTCGCCGCCCTTGATGGCGCGTGCCGAGTTCACGTCCACCGCCACCAGCGCTTCGGTCTGGTCGATCACGATGGCGCCGCCCGAGGGCAGGTTCACGATGCGGCTGTAGGCGGTCTCGATCTGGTGTTCGATCTGGAAGCGGCTGAACAGCGGCGCGTCGTCGCGGTAGCGCTTCACGCGGTGCCCGTGTTCGGGCATCACGTGGCTCATGAACTGGTGCGCCTGTTCGTAGATGTCGTCGGTGTCGATCAGGATCTCGCCGATGTCGCTGTTGAAGTAGTCGCGGATCGCGCGGATCACCAGGCTCGATTCCTGGTAGATCAGGTAAGCGCCCTTGCCACCCTTGGCGGCACCGTCGATGGCGCTCCACAATTTCAGCAGGTAGTTCAGGTCCCACTGCAACTCGGGCGCGTCGCGGCCGATGCCGGCCGTGCGCGCGATGATGCTCATGCCGTTGGGGTATTCGAGCTGGTCCAGCGCGGCCTTGAGTTCCTGACGGTCCTCGCCTTCGATGCGGCGGCTGACGCCACCGCCGCGCGGGTTGTTGGGCATCAGCACCACGTAGCGCCCGGCCAGGCTGACAAAGGTGGTCAGGGCGGCGCCCTTGTTGCCGCGTTCTTCTTTTTCCACCTGGACCAGCAGCTCCTGGCCTTCCTTGATCACGTCGTTGATGCGCGCCTGCGAAGGCGACACGTTGCCCTGGAAGTGGTTGCGCGAAATTTCCTTGAACGGCAGGAAGCCGTGGCGGTCTTCGCCGTAGTCCACGAAGCAGGCTTCCAGCGAGGGCTCGACGCGCGTGACGACGGCCTTGTAGATGTTGCCCTTGCGCTGTTCGCGCCCTTCGATTTCGATTTCGTAGTCGAGCAGTTTCTGCCCGTCCACGATCGCCAGGCGGCGCTCTTCGGCCTGCGTGGCGTTGATCAGCATGCGTTTCATGGTGCGTTTTCCTTCGGTCTGACACTGACATGGCGCCGGGGCGAACCCAGGCACCGACCTGCCGTGAACCAGCGGAAAAGCGCGAACGGGGGGAGGAATTGCCGGAGAGCCACCGACCCGGTGCCCACCCGGCTTTGGCCAGGTGTGTGGGGGTGTCCGAGGCGGGCACGCTGTGTGTGCCGCGTCGAACCGCCGGGTCAGGGCGTAGGCGCGTGGACTTGGGTGAGCAGGGAAGGCTTGATGGCTGTCGAAGACATGGATCGCGCCGGTGAGGTCTCTGGCTTCACTTCATCCTCGACCAGCCGGTTCCCTGAGCCTCGTTGGCTTCTCGGGCGGGCGGCTGGCCGATTGGGGTATTCCGTATTCGGGTTCGCGGTTTTCTGACGGTTTCGCCCCTGGCTTCCACCGGTTCGGGCGCGGCTCCAGCCTCTTTCATGGGGGCACGGGGAGCGGCAGCCAGACCCGGGTGCAAGGGGTGGCAACTTGTGTCCAGTCGGGTCCCGGGCATTTGATGTCTGGGGAGTCTGCTGAATGTGACTGCCTTAAACTCAAGGAAATCAATCACTTACAGCACACGACTGGCGCAGCACATTATAGTGCGCTGCCCCGGTCCGTGGGGCCGGACTTGTCCAGCGGTTTTTCCTTGAACACCAAGCCTACCCTCCAGACCGCCGCAGCGGTGCAACACCTCGCGGTGGACGAAGAGTCGGCCGGCCAGCGGCTCGACAATTTCCTCATCCGGGTGCTCAAGGGTGTGCCCAAAACCCACATTTACCGCATCATCCGTTCGGGCGAGGTGCGCCGCAACAAGGGCCGGGCAAGCGCGGACGAGCGGGTTGAGGTCGGCGATGTGTTGCGCATCCCGCCGATTCGACTCTCCGAACGTGCGCAAGAGAAAAGCGCCCATCCCGCGCCAGCGCGCGAATTCCCGGTGCTGTTTGAAGACGAGGCGTTTCTGGCCATTGACAAACCCGCCGGGGTCGCGGTGCACGGCGGCAGCGGTGTGAGTTTTGGGGTCATCGAGCAAATGCGCCAGGCCCGACCGCAGGCCCGTCTGCTGGAATTGGTGCACCGGCTGGACCGCGAAACCAGCGGGATTCTGCTGATCGCCAAGAAAAAAAGCACGCTCAAGGCGCTGCAAGACCAATTCCGCGAACGCGAGACCGGCAAGACCTATCTGGCGCTGGTCAAGGGCGCCTGGCCGGTCAAACTCAAGGTGCTGGACCAGCCACTGCACAAATACCTGCTGCCCGACGGTGAACGGCGTGTTCGCGTGACCGGCAAGGACGATCCGGACGGCATGAAATCGGTCACCCTGGTGAAGGTGGCACAGCACCTGGCGGCGCCGTCCGGATTGGCGACCGAATACGCAGCCGGCTTCACCTTGCTGGAAGTGACCATCAAAACCGGCCGAACGCACCAGATCCGCGTGCATCTGGCGAGCGCCGGTTATCCGATTGCGGGTGACGACAAATACGGTGACTTCGAACTCAATCGCCAATTGGCGCGCCTCGGATGCAGGCGCATGTTCTTGCACGCCTGGCGCCTGAAACTCACGCACCCGGTGCAGGGTAATGCATTGGAGTTACATTCTGAATTGCCTGCCGAACTGCAGCGCTGGGTCAATGGCTTTTGATTAGACTTAGAATCACGCTGCGTCTAACGATGCAGCAATCATCCGATCCACAGACCAAAAGGACAACCAATGGCAACGTATTCCGAACTGATGGCGCAAGCCCAGAAACTGATGGCCCAGGCCGAGCAGGCCCGTAAAGACGAATTGGCTTCCACCATTGCCGATATCAAAGCCAGGATGAAGCAATTCGGCATCACCGCGGCCGATCTGGGCGGTGCGGCTTCCGGCGGCAAGAAGGCCGGTAAATCCAAATCCAGCGCACCGGCCAAATACCGGGGCCCGAACGGTGAGCTCTGGGCCGGTGGTCCGGGCCGCAAACCCGAGTGGGTGCGCGCCGTGCTGGCTTCGGGCAAGAGCGTCGAAGACTTTCGCATCTGACGCGATGTCGGCCGGCTGGCCGGTTTTCGCATTCAGCAAAGCCCGCCGCTGGCGGGCTTTTGCTTTGTTATCCTCGATGCATGACGCACATTCTGGTGGTTTGCATGGGCAATATCTGCCGCTCGCCCATGGCATCGGCAGCGCTGCACGCGCTGGCGGCGCAGCGCCGACTGACGCATCTGCGGATCGATTCCGCAGGCACCTACGGCGGACACCGGGGTGAAAAGCCCGACCCGCGCGCACGCGCGGTGGCTGAGGCCCGTGGCCATGAGCAAATCCAGCGCGAACGCGCCCGACAGGTGGTGGCGGGCGATTTCGAGCGCTTTGACCTGATCCTGGCGATGGACCGGGACAACCTGATGAACCTGCAGCACCAGTGTCCGCCCGAGCAGCAGCACAAGCTGCACCTGTTTCTGGACTTTGCCGGTGTCGAGGCTGGGGGCGAGGTGCCCGACCCGTATCACGGCAATGCGGCGGGTTTCGAGCGGGTGATGCAGCTGTGCGAAGCCGGAGCCCGGGGCGTGCTGGACCGGTTGGGTTCTGATCCGGTCCGTCAGCCGCGCTGCCAGATCACCGACTGGCCCGATTCTTCCCAGGTTTCGTAGTACTTGGCGTACAGGTCTTCGATGCGGTTGCGCTTGACCTTGAAGGTCGGCGTGATGACGTCGTTGTCCACCGTCCAGGCGGTGGTGGTGACCACGATGGTCTGCAAGCGCTCGTGCGGGTCCAGGGTGGCGTTGATGGCTTTGAGGTGCTCGGCCAGCGAGGCTTCCAGTTCGCGCCGTGCCGCCGGGTCCTGGGCCTTGGTCACGAACTCGGCGTTGAGCATCACGATGCCCAGCGGCTGGCCCAGATTGGCGCCGGTGACCACGCAGGCCTCCACCGACTCGTGCATCACCAGCTTGTCTTCGATGGGGGCGGGGGCGACGTACTTGCCCTTGCCGGTCTTGAACAGGTCTTTCACGCGGCCGGTGATGCGCAGCAGGCCCTGGCCGTCGATGCTGCCCTTGTCGCCGGTCTTGAGCCAGCCGTCGGGCGTGAACACCTCGGCGGTTTTTTCCGGCTCCTTGTAGTAGCCCATCATCAGCGCCTGGTTGCGCATCTGGATTTCGCCGTTGGCCGGGTCGATGCGGTGTTCCACGCCGGGGTAGGTCGGGCCCACGGTGCCTTGCTGGTTCTTGCCCGCTTCGGTGATGTGCGAGAGCGCCAGGTTCTCGGTCATGCCGTAGCCTTCGTTGATGGGCAGACCGAGTTTGCCGTACCACTGCAGCAGGGCCATGGGCATGGGGGCGGCGCCGCCGGCGGCGAACGTGCACTGGTCCAGCCCGAGCGCTTTCTTGACTTTTTTGCGCACGATGCCACCCAGGATGGGGATGCCCAGCAGGCGCTGCAGCTTGGCTGGCGGCATTTTGTGGTGCACCCCCTGCTGGAACTTGACCCACAGGCGCGGCACCGAGAAAAACACCGTCGGCCGCGCACGCTGCAGATCGGCGGTGAAGGTGTCCAGCGACTCGGCAAAGTACACGTGCATCGCCGTGCGCAGCCAGCCGTGCTCCACCAGCATGCGTTCGACCACGTGGGCCAGCGGCAGGTAGGACAGCATGCGGTCTTCGCGGGTGAGCGGGATGCGCTGCAGACCACGGTCCAGCGCCCAGGCGAAGTTGCCGAAGGAATGCATCACGCCCTTGGGCATGCCGGTGGTGCCCGAGGTGTAGATCAGGGTGGCCAGTTCGTCTTCACCCCGTACCGGCGATTCGCTCATGGGCGCGGTGCGTCCGATGATCGAGTCCCAGTCATCGTAGGCGGCGCGGGCGTCGCCGGGTGACAGCGGGTAGCTGAAGCAGGGCAGGTCGGCCGGTATGCCGGGCTTCATGTGTTCCCAGCCGTCGAGCTTGCCGACAAAGCAGGCCTTGGACTCGCTGTGTTTCAGGATCTGCGTGATGGTCTCGGGCGCCAGCGTGGGGTACAGCGGCACCGACACGTGGCCCGCCATCCAGATGGCCAGGTCGCTCATCATCCACCAGGCGCAGTTCTTCGACAGGATGGCCACCTTGCTGCCCGGCGCCCAGCCCTGGGCCTGCAGGTGGGCCGCGATGCGGCGGGACTGGTCGGCCACCTGGGCCCAGGTGAAGTCCTGCACCACGTCGCCCCCCATGGGCTGCGTGAGCGCCACGCGGTGGGGATCCGTTTTCTCCCAGTGGTACAGGCGTTGCAGGGCCAGGAATTCGGGTGCGATTTTGCTCATGGGTATCTCCGGTGGTCTGGGTGCCGGTGGGCGGGGAACGTGTTCGCCCAGACTGTAGCGGCGGGTCAGCGCCCACAGCAGCGGGCTAACCCGGCCATCGGTTAGAGCTTGCGCTCCAAATGCACCCCGTGGGTTGACCTGCCTCAATGACCCGGTTCATGGCGTTATGCTGGCGCCATGAACCCTGGTCAACCGATCGAACTCATCGAGTTCACCACCGGCGGCGACCCCGCCGCCCAGCCCGTGGCCAGCATCGTGGTGCTGCACGGCCTGGGGGCCGACGGCAGCGACTTCGTGCCGATGGCCCAGGAACTGGACCTCTCGGCCATCGGACCGGTGCGCTTCGTGTTCCCCAGCGCACCGGTGCGACCGGTCACGATCAACGGTGGCTATCAAATGCGCGCCTGGTACGACATCCATCCGCCCGGTCCGCAAGGGACGCGGCGCGAGGACGAGGCCGGACTGCGCGAGAGCCAGGCCATCGTGCAGCAACTGCTGGAGCGTGAAACGCAGCGCGGCGTGCCGCCACAGCGCACCGTGCTGATGGGTTTTTCACAAGGTTGCGCCATGACGCTGCTCGCTGGCCTGCGCGCGCCGCAGCGGCTGGCCGCTCTGGTGGCGCTGTCGGGCTACCTGCCGCTGGCCGCCACCACCGCCGCCGAGCACAGCGCCGCCAGCCTGGGCACGCCGATTTTCATGGCCCACGGTGCGTTCGACGGTGTGGTGGCGCCGGAACGCGGCGCGGCCGCGCGCGATGCCTTGCAGGTGATCGGCTACCCGGTGGAGTGGCGCAGCTACCCGATGGAACACACGGTGTGTGCCGAAGAGGTGCAAGACCTCAACGCCTGGCTGTTGCAGGTGCTGCGGCCAGCCTGACGCGGCTCTCGGTCTCGGTCCTCAGACCGCCACCGGTTCCTGCCGGGGCAGGGCCACGGTGTTCTCGGTGCTGAACTGGTAGTCCTCGAACACGTGGGCGGCGCCCAGCAGCTGGTAGCTGCCGTCGGGGTTGCGCAGGGTGGTGTCTTTCAGGCGCCAGGTGAGCTGGCCGCAGGTCCAGATTTCGAAGTTGCGCATGTGCGTGCACAGGCAGGTCTTGTCCATCACCGAGATGCGCTTTTCACCCGGGTGCGCGAGCAGTTCGCGGTTGTAGGCGGTGATGTAGGCGCACTTGCCGTGGGCGTCCAGCAGGTAGCCGTAGGCCTCGCAGTTCGGGCGGATGCCGTCGCCAATGCCGGGGCTGCTCTTGATCATGCGCATCGGGTAACCGGTGGGCGAAATTTCGTTGACCTCGATGTCGTCTTCGTTGGCCTTGAAGTACTCCTGCTTGATGTCGTCGGGCAGGCCGCACTCTTTGGTGACGGTGAAGCGCGTGGCCACCTGCACGCCCGATGCGCCCATTTCCATGAAGCGCACCGCGTCGCTGCCGGTGAAGATGCCGCCGGCCGGAATGACCGGAATAGCGAGCGCTTCGGCCTTCATCCAGGCCATGATCTCGGCCACGATGGTGGCCAGGTCGTACTGCGCCCAGTCCATGCCGAAGCCCAGGTGGCCACCGGCCAGCGGGCCCTCCACCACCACGTAGTCGGGCAGGCGGTTCAGGCGCGCGTTCTTCTTCAGGAACAGCTGCAGCGCGCGCAGCGAACTGACGATGATGCCCAGCTGGGCATCGCGAAAGCGCGGGTGGTCTTCGATCAGGGCGAAGGAACCCAGGTGCAGACCGGCCGCCAGCGTGATGCCGTCGATGCCCGCGTCCAGCGCCGAGGCCATGCGCACCCTCAGCGTTTCCTTCGGGCCGTTCATCGTCAGCTTTTCCATGCAGTTGATGAACACCTTGCCGCTGCCGGTCTTGCGCGCCATGGTGTGCTCCACGTGCAGGCGCGTGGCTTCGGCCAGATCGTCCAGGTTGAACTTGACCATGGACTTGTCTTCGGAATCGACGTTGAGCTTGTACAGCGCCTGCTTGGCCTTGACGTACTTGGTCTTGTAGCGGCGATCCGTCACCGTCTTGATCATCGCGTCAGAGATGTGGCCCACGCCGCCCAGCCGGGCCGCCTCCAGTGCCAGGTCTGATGAAGAGATGTCCACCCCCATGCCGCCGATCATGATGGGCACCAGTTCGCTGCTGCCCAGCTTCATGCGGAAGTCATCCAGACGCTTCATAGTGTGTGTTCTCGCTTCAATCGCATGGGTCCCAGCCCATGGATTGCATTGGTATTCAACGGGAGCCAGCCCAATTGTGCCTTCACTGCATGACACGGCGATAAACCCTGCTGGCAGCGTGCGGTCCAAAGAACGCGCAGCGGAGGATAGCCGAGGCGGCGCACCGGCGATTTGATCCAATCGGTGTCGGATCGCGAATCGTGGCAATGAATCGGAGCGCGCGCCGTGCGCGCACGCTTGGTACTGCTGGGTACTGTCCTCCAGCGACACTTTTCCATGACGACCGTTGGGAGCGCGTGGCGTGTCGGTCCGGGCCAGGTTGGCGACAATGCGCACCATGTTTGCATTCTCGGCCAACCTCAGCACCCTGTTCACCGATCTGCCCTTCACCGAGCGTTTCGCTGCGGCCAAGGCCTGCGGCTTCGACGCGGTGGAGTGTCAGTTTCCCTACGCACACCGCGCCGCCGATCTGGCCGCGTTGCTGCAGGTCAACGGCCAGCGCATGGTGCTGCACAACCTGCCCGCTGGTGATTGGGCCGCCGGTGAACGTGGCATCGCCTGCCATCCGGAGCGGGTGAGCGAGTTCCGTGCCGGTGTGGCCCAGGCCATCGCCTGTGCCACCGTGCTGGGCGTGCCGCAGCTCAACTGCCTCGCAGGCATACCCCCTGCGGGCGTTGACCCCGCCGATGCCATGGACACGTTGAAGCAGAACCTGCGCCATGCCGCGGCCACACTGGCGCGCCACGGCCTGCGCCTGCTGATCGAGCCCATCAACAGCTTTGACGTGCCCGGCTTCCTGCTCAGTCGGCCCTCGCAGGCCATTGCGCTGATGGACGAACTGGCGCTGGACAACCTGTATCTGCAATACGACGTGTACCACGCGCAGCGCATGGAAGGCGAGCTCGCCGCCAGCTTGCAGCGCTGGATGGCGCGCATCGCACACATCCAGATTGCCGACAACCCCGGTCGTGCCGAGCCCGGCACCGGCGAAATCGGCTACGCCTTCCTGTTTCGGTGGCTCGACCAAATCGGCTACACCGGGCACGTGGGCTGCGAGTACGTTCCCCGAGAGCAAGGCCCCGGTGGCACCCAGGTCGGCCTGGGCTGGCTGGCCGCACACCACCGACGCACGCAAGGCGAGGCACCATGATCCGAGATTGTCCATTAGGCGCACCTGCGGTGCTGTTTGGGTGCAGGCGGCGCATTGACGGTCATTTTTGTCCCTCTTCGGCACCCATGGCGCAAGCCATGGGCTTCTCA
>PNMN01000127.1 GCA_013823655.1 Comamonadaceae bacterium
GGTGCGCATCGTCATCTCGGGCTACACCGACAGCGAAGACATCATCGCCGGCATCAACCAGGCCGGTATCTACCAGTACATCCTCAAGCCCTGGTCGCCCGAGCACCTGCTCGAATCGGTGCGCAACGCGGTGGAGGCGCAAGCGCTGCAGCAGCAGACCAGTCGGCTGGGCCTGGAACTGCGCACCAGCACCCGCGCGCTGCGCCAGCGCACCACCAGCCAGATGGCGCAGGCGCGCAGCCACTTCGGTTTCGACCGCATCGTGCGCGCCCCCGGCAGCCCGCTGGACAAGGTGTGCGCCATGGCCGAGCGCGCGGCGCGCTACGACATCCCGGTGCTGGTGCTGGGTGAATCGGGCACCGGCAAGGAGCTGCTGGCGCGCGCCATCCACTACGCCTCACCCCGTCTGAACGGCCCCATCGTGGTGGAGAACTGTGCCGCCATCCCCGACACGCTGCTCGAATCCGAACTGTTCGGCCACAAGCGCGGGGCTTTCACCGGCGCCTTCGAGGACCACCCCGGCCTGTTCCAGCGTGCCGATGGTGGCACCGTGTTCCTCGACGAAATCGGCGAAACCTCGCCGGCCTTCCAGGTCAAGCTGCTGCGCGTGCTGCAAGAAGGCGAGGTGCGTCCGGTGGGTGCCGTGCGTCCGCTGCCGGTGGATGTGCGCATCATCGCCGCCACCCACCGCGACCTGGAGCAGCGGGTGCGCGATGGCCTGTTCCGTGAAGACCTGTACTACCGCCTCTCGGGCGTCACGCTCACCGTGCCGCCACTGCGCGAACGCACGGCCGACATCGTGCCCATCGCGCGCCAGACCGCGCTGGACGTGGCGAGCGAACTGGGCCACCCCGGCGCCAGCCTGCCCGACGACACGCTGGCCTGCCTGCTGGCCTACTCCTGGCCAGGCAACATCCGCGAGCTGCGCAACGAAATCGCCCGCGCCATGGCGCTGCACGACGGCACCGAGCTGCCGCCGGCGGCGTTCTCCGCGCGCGTGCTGCAAGGTGCTGCGGTCGGCGCTGGCAACGAGCTGATCGCGGCCATGCCCCACAGTGGCACGCTGAGCGAACGGCTGGACGTGATCGAGGCCATGGTGCTGCGCGAAACCCTGCTGCGCCACCGCTGGAACAAGACACGGTCCGCGATCGAGCTGGGGCTGTCGCGTGTCGGGCTGCGCGCCAAAATGCAGCGCTTTGGTCTGGACCGGAAATGAAACCCACCGCCGTCGCCTGCTCGCTGCGCGCAGCCGCATCCCCCCCCAGGGGGGCAACACCTGCGGCCCGTCCTGAGCTTGTCGAAGGGCAGTTCTGCGGTGTTTCCCGGTTCGGTCAGCGCAGGCCGGCGGATTGACATGCTGCGCACAACGCCGCTCAATGTGCTCTGGCTGCAGTCGGGTGGTTGCGGCGGTTGCAGCATGTCGCTGCTGTGTGCCGACACCACCGACTTCCAGGGCCACCTGCGCGCAGGCGGTGTGAACCTGCTGTGGCACCCCTCGCTCTCGCTGGCCAGCGGTGAAGAGGTGATCGCGCTGCTGCACTCGGTGCTGGACGGCAGCACACGGCTGGACGCGCTGTGCGTCGAAGGCTCGCTGCTGCGCGGCCCGAACGGCAGCGGGCGTTTCCACATGCTGGCCGGCACCGGCCTGTCCATGATCCACTGGGTGCGCGAACTCGCGGCGCGTGCGAAACACGTGATGGCTGTGGGCAGCTGCGCGGCCTGGGGTGGCATCACGGCTGGCGGCGACAACCCCACCGACGCCTGCGGCCTGCAGTACGAGGACGACCGCATCGGCGGTCTCTTGGGCGCCGATTTTCGCAGCGGCAGCGGCCTGCCGGTGATCAACATCGCGGGCTGCCCGACGCACCCGAGCTGGGTCATCGACACGCTGATGGCGCTGGCCGCCGACGGCTTCACCGAAGGCGACCTGGACCCGCTGGCCCGTCCGCGCTTCTACGCCGACCAGCTGGTGCACCACGGCTGCACGCGCAACGAGTACTACGAGTTCAAGGCCAGTGCCGAGAAGCCGTCGGACCTGGGCTGCATGATGGAGCACATGGGCTGCAAGGGCACGCAGGTGCACGCCGACTGCAACATCCGCCCCTGGAACGGCGAAGGCAGTTGCACGCGCGGCGGCTACGCCTGCATCGCCTGCACCGAACCGGGCTTCCAGGAGCCCGGCCACCCCTTCCACCAGACCCCCAAGATCGCCGGCATTCCCATCGGCCTGCCCACCGACATGCCCAAGGCCTGGTTCGTCGCGCTGGCCTCGCTGTCCAAGAGCGCCACGCCCAGGCGGGTCAAGCACAACGCGGTGGCGGACCACCTGGTGGTCAAACCCGCGGTGAGAAAGACCAGGCTGAAATGAAAGGGCTGATGAGACACCCCCGCCGCGCTGCGCGCGACCCCCTCAAGGGGGCAACACCGGCGGCCCGTCCTGAGCTTGTCGAAGGGCAGTTCCGCGGTGTTCCTGGCATGGGTCAGGTTTTGCGAGCGGTTGTATGAGCCGCTTGCTGGTCGGTCCGTTCAACCGTGTCGAAGGCGACCTGGAGGTTGCGCTCGACGTCGTGGATGGCCGCGTCGCCTCGGCCCGGGTCAACGCCACCATGTACCGGGGTTTCGAGCAGATCCTGCAGGGCAAGGCGCCGCACGATGCGCTGGTGTTCGTGCCGCGCATCTGCGGCATCTGCTCGGTCTCGCAGTCGGTGGCGGCGGCGCGCGCGCTGGCCGACCTGGGCGGCGTCACCCCGCCGCCCAACGGTCAGCACGCCAGCAACCTGATCCTGGCGACCGAGAACCTGGCCGATCACCTGACGCATTTCTACCTCTTCTTCATGCCCGACTTCGCCCGCCCGGTCTACGCCGACAGGCCCTGGCACGCCGAGGCGGTGCGCCGCTTTGCGCCCGACACGGGTGAACAGGTGCGTGCGGCCACAGCGGCACGCCAGCGCTGGTTCACGCTGCTGGGCACGCTGGGCGGCAAGTGGCCGCACACCCAGTCGGTCGAACCCGGTGGTTCCACCCGCGCCATTGACGCGGTCGAGCGCGTGCGCCTGCTGGCCAAGGTGCGCGAATTCCGCAGCTTTCTGGAGCACCAGCTGTTCGCCGCACCGCTCGAAGCCGTGGCGGCGCTGGAGAACGAGGCCGCGCTCTGGGACTGGCACGCGCAGGCCCCCCTGAGCGGCGATCTGCGCTTCTTCCTCACCCTTGTGCGCGACCTGCAACTGGCGCGCTCGGCCCCGGCCCGGGCCGTTACCTGAGTTATGGCGCTTATGCCCAGCCCGGCGGCGACTGGGCGCTGCCCGGCGGGGTGTGGCGCGCGCAGACCGGTGCCATCGAAGCGCTGAACCCGCACACCATCACCGAAGACGCGACCCACGCCTGGCTGGCCGAGGCGCGCGAGCCGCTGCATCCACTGCACGGCATCACCCGGCCCGAGCCCGACAAGCCCGGCGCCTACACCTGGAACAAGGCGCCGCGCCTGGGCGGCGAGGTGGTCGAGACCGGCTCCATAGCCCGCCAGCTTGCCAGCGCCCAGCCGCTGGTGCGCGATGCCGTGGCGCGCCACGGGGGTACGGTTTACACCCGCGTGCTGGCGCGGCTGATCGAGCTTGCACGCGTGCTGCCGCTGATGGAAAACTGGCTGCAGGCGATCCGGCCGACCGAGGCCTTTTGCGTGCCCACGGTGCTGCCCGACGAAGGCCACGGCGTGGGCCTGTCGGAAGCCGCGCGCGGCGCGCTGGGCCACTGGCTGGTGGTGCGGCGCGGGCGCATCGCCAGCTACCAGATCGTTGCGCCCACGAGCTGGAATTTTTCCCCGCGCGATGCACAGGGCACACCCGGCGCACTGGAGCAGGCGCTGGTGGACGCGCCGGTGCGCGAAGGCGAGAAAACGCCGGTGGCTGTTCAACACATCGTGCGCTCCTTCGACCCTTGCATGGTCTGCACCGTACATTGATGAACACCCCCCTGCGCCGCTTCGCGTCTTCCCCCCTCTCTGGCACGCCTTCGGCGTTTGGAGGGGGGACCACACCTGCGCCCCGGCGAAGCCGGTTGCGCGGTGTGTCTGGAAGGAACACGCGCTCCGGAGGCTTTTTTTGCCATGACTAAAGAGCGCGCACCGAGTCCCTTGCCCACCGTGCCCATGGAGGGTGTGGACGAATCGACCTGGCTGGACGTGATCCAGAAGATGGACGAGGTCTACACCCGCCTGATCGACGATGAGGTCGAGCTGGAGAAGAAGAACGGCGAGCTGGAACAGTCGCAGCAGTTCATCTTCAGCGTGCTCACCTCCATGTCGGACGTGCTGGTGGTCTGCGACGAGCGCGGCCTGATCGAGCAGGCCAATGCCGCCCTCTGTGAACTGGTGGGGCGCAGCGAGGCGCAGCTGCGTGGCAGCCGCCTGGCCGATCTGCTGGCCGATCGAGGGCAGTGCCGAGCGGGCACGCGCTGCGATGGCCAGGTCCGACGCCCCCCGCGCGGGCCAGGGCATCGAGCTCAACCTGCTCGACGCCCAGGGCCAGCCGGTGCCGGTGGACGCGAACTGCACGCCACGCATCGGTGCCAACGGGCGGCGTGTCGGTACCGTGTGGGTGGGCCGTCCCACCGCCGAACTCAAGCGCGCGTACCACGAGATGCGCGCCGCGCACGAGGCGCTCAAGCGCACCCAGCAGCAACTGCTGCACTCCGAGAAGATGGCCTCGCTGGGCCAGCTGGTGGCGGGCGTGGCGCACGAGCTGAACAACCCGATCAGCTTCGTGCTGGGCAATGTGCACGCGCTGCGCAAGTACTGCGACCGCCTGCAGACCTACGTGGGCGCGCTGCACGCGCAGGCCAGCGACGAGGAGCTGCAGGTGCTGCGCCAGCGCCTTCGCATCGAGCACCTGATGAGCGACCTGCCCTCGCTGATCCAGGGCACGCTCGAAGGCGCGCAGCGCACCGCCGACATCGTGCACGGGCTCAAGCGCTTCTCGGCCATGGACCCCGAGGAGTGCAAGGCGGTGAACCTGGTGGAGGTGATCGAGCGCGCCATCCACTGGGTGCAGAAGGGGCGCGCGGTGTCGGTGCAGGTGCGCTGGCAGCCGACGCAGGCCTGCAGCGTGATGGGCAGCGCCGGGCAGTTGCAGCAGGTGATGATGAACCTGCTGCAGAACGCGTTCGATGCGCTGGCCCAGACGCCCGACCCCATGGTCGGGGTTGCGCTGGTCTGTACCGGCGACAGCGAGCGGCCCACGGTGCGCGTGAGCGTGCGCGACAACGGCCCCGGCATTCCCCCGGAGCACCTGCTGCGCATCTTTGACCCCTTCTTCACCACCAAGCCGGTGGGGGCGGGCACGGGCCTGGGCCTGTCGATCAGCTACGGCATCGTCGAACAGCACGGTGGACGCCTGAGTGCGCGCAACGCCGAGGGCGGTGGCGCCGAGTTCGTGCTGGAGTTGCCCCAGGCACCGCTTGCCGGAGCGCGTGCCTGAGCCCAGCACACGCCGCAGATCCGGCTCTGCCGGTCCAAGGGCGTGGTCGCCCCGATGGGAAACCGCGCAGTGGCGCAGGGGAGTGACAATCCAGCCATGGATTTGTTTCTGGTCTCCCTGGCGTCGCTGTTCGCGGGTTTTGTGGATGCGATCGTCGGCGGCGGTGGCCTGATCCTGGTGCCCACGCTGTTCGCGGTGTTCCCCAACACCCACCCAGCCACGCTGTTCGGTGTCAACAAGGGCGCGTCGATCTGGGGCACGGGGGTGGCCACGCTGCAGTACGCGCGGCGCGTGCAGATGCCCTGGCGTGCGCTGCTGCCGGCGGCGGTCGTGTGCTTCATGGGTTCCATGCTCGGCGCCTGGACGGTGACCATGATCTCGCCCGATTTCCTGCGCCGCGCGCTGCCGCTGGTGTTGCTGGGCGTGCTGCTTTACACCCTGGCCCGCAAGGACCTGGGCCGCCACCACAGGCCGCATTTCAGCGGTCGCCGGGAGGCGATGGCGGCGGCCACGCTGGGTGCCACCATCGGGTTTTACGACGGATTTTTTGGTCCGGGCACAGGCAGCTTCCTGGTCTTCCTGTTCGTGCGCTGGCTGGGCTACGACTTCCTGCACGCCAGCGCCAGCGCCAAGCTGCTCAACACCACCTCCAACCTGGCGGCGCTGATCCTGTTCACGGCCAAAGGCCACGTCTGGTGGCATGTCGCACTGGTGATGGCCGTGGCCAACGTGGTCGGCAGCCTGCTCGGCACGCGGCTCGCGCTCAAGCACGGCAGCGGCTTCGTGCGCACCGCCTTCATCGTGGTCGTGAGCGCACTGATCCTGAAGACCGGTTACGACGCCTGGATGCGGTAGCCCCTTCATCCCCCGGTGCCTCCCGGAGCGCCTGCCCGATTCTGGGGGGCGAGCCCTCAATCAGGCGCGGCGCCGGGTCAGCCAGGTCTTGTGTCCGAAAAGCTCTGGCGCAACGCCAGCTTGTCGGCCAGGCGCGCCAGGTTGGGGTAGGTGGTGCGCCACTCGATGGCGGGGAAACGGAACGAGAGATAGCCCAGCGCACAGCCCACCGACACGTCCGACAGGCTCAGGTGAATGCCCGAACAAAAGGGCTTGTCACCGAGTCCGAGGCTCATGGCCTTGAGCGCGCCATCGACCTTGCCCATCTGGCGGTCGATCCAGGCCTGACACCGCTGCGCGTCGCTGCGTCCGGGCCAGGTGGCTTCCAGGCGCGCGAGGATCGACGCGTCCAGCACGCCGTCGGCCAGCGCTTCCCAGGTTTTCACCTCGGCGCGCTCGCGGCCCGTGGGCGGGATCAGCTTGCCCACCGGCGAGAGCGTGTCCAGGTACTCGACGATCACGCGCGAATCGAACACGGCTTCACCGCCTTCCATGATCAGGCAGGGCACCTTGCCCAGCGGGTTGGAGGTGGCGATGGCGGTGTCGGCCGACCAGACGTCTTCGGGGACAAACTGGTAGTCCAGCTTTTTCTCGGCCATGACGATGCGCACTTTGCGCACGTAGGGGCTGGTGGTGGCGCCGATGAGTTTCATTGAAAGCTGCTTTGAGTCAGACGGGTTCCCCGGGGCTGGTCATTTTAACGAGACCGCCCAGCACTGCGCTGGCGTTGGCCATGGGCCAGTGGCGCAGACCCCGCCGGGCAGCGCCTTCTACAATCAGCGGATGCGCCCGACCACCCCAGCCCCCGCTCCTTCCACCGTCCCCGCCACTGCGGGCCTGACGCCCATTTCCGCCCTCTCGCCGCTCGATGGCCGCTACGCCGGCCGCCTGGCCCCGCTGCGCCCCTTCATGAGCGAGCAGGGCTACATGCACCGCCGCGTGCAGGTGGAAATCGCCTGGTTCATCGCCCTGTCCGACGCCGGTTTTGACCAGTTCAAGCCGCTCTCGTCGGGCGCGCGCACCTACCTGATGGGCCTGGCGAAGCACTTCAACGAGGCCGATGCGGCGGCCATCAAGGAGATCGAGAAAGTCACCAACCACGATGTGAAGGCGGTGGAGTACTGGATCAAGTCGAAATTTGAAGCCCGGCCCGAGCTGGAGAAGGCCGCCGAGTTCGTGCACTTCGCCTGCACCAGCGAAGACATCAACAACACCAGCCACGCGCTGCAGCTCAAGGGCGGGCGCGACGCGGTGCTGCTGCCCGCGCTGGACGCGCTGATCGCCAAGCTGCGCGAGATGGCGCATGCGTTTGCCGCCGTGCCCATGCTCAGCCGCACCCACGGCCAGACCGCCAGCCCCACCACGGTGGGCAAGGAAATCGCCAACGTGGTGGTGCGGCTGCTGGCGGCGCGCGAAAAAATCGCCAGCGTGAAACTGCTGGGCAAGATGAACGGCGCCGTGGGCAACTACAACGCGCACCTCGCCGCCTGGCCCGATTTCGACTGGGAAGCCTTCAGCAGAAAAGTCATCGAAACGCCCGAGCCGCTCGGTCTGGGTCTGACCTTCCAGCCCTATTCGATCCAGATCGAGCCGCACGACTACATGGCCGAGCTGTTCGACGCCATCGCGCGCACCAACACCATCCTGATCGACCTCGCGCGCGACATCTGGGGCTACGTGAGCCTGGGCTACTTCAAGCAGCGCCTGAAGGCGGGCGAGATCGGTTCATCGACCATGCCGCACAAGGTCAACCCGATCGACTTCGAAAACGCCGAAGGCAACCTCGGCCTGGCCAATGCGGTGCTCAAGCACCTGAGCGAGAAGCTGCCGATCAGCCGCTGGCAGCGCGACCTGACCGACTCCACCGTGCTGCGCAACATGGGCGTGGGCCTGGGCTACGCCGTGCTGGCCTACCACTCGCTGGGGGTGGGTCTGAACAAGCTGGAGCTGAACGAAGAAGCGCTGGCCGCCGACCTGGACGCTTCGTGGGAAGTGCTGACCGAGCCGATCCAGACCGTGATGCGCCGCTTCGGCGTCGCCGGTGCCTACGAAAAGCTCAAGGAAGTCTCGCGCGGCAAAACCGTGACCGCCGAGGCGCTGCACGCGCTGATCCGTGGCCTGGAGATTCCCCAGACCGAAAAAGACCGCCTGCTCGCCATGACGCCGGCCAGCTACGTGGGCAAGGCCACCGAACTGGCGCGCCGGGTCTGATTCCATTTCCAAATCATCCGTGTCGTTGCTGCTTCGCCTTGCCGTGCTGTAGCACTGTCTGCGGCTTCGCGCCTAGGAGCCTGTCGGACTTTCCATATCGGGCATG
>PNMN01000128.1 GCA_013823655.1 Comamonadaceae bacterium
CGCCGCGCATTGCCTTCGTACACCTTGTAGCGGTCATCGCCCACGACGATGGTGCTGGCTTCGATGTAGCGCTTGGTGTCGTCGTAGTAGTGACCGGTCTCGGGGTCGATGCCGCGCACGGCGCCGATCATTTCCGAGGCGAACAGGATGTTGTCGACCGGGATCACCTTGGTCAGCAGGTCAATGCCCGGCTGGTGGTAGACGCAGGTGTCGAAGAAGATGTTGCCCAGCAGGTGGTCTTTCAGCAGCGGCTTCTTCAGCTCCTGCGCCAGGCCCCGGAAACGGCCCCAGTGGTAGGGCACCGCGCCGCCGCCGTGCGGGATGATGAACTTCAGCTCGGGGAAGTCCTTGAACAAATCGCTGGTCAGGCACTGCATGAAGGCCGTGGTGTCGGCGTTCAGGTAGTGCGCGCCGGTGGTGTGGAAGCAGGCGTTGCAACTGGTGCTCACGTGCACCATGGCCGGAATGCTGTGCTCCACCATCTTTTCGTAGATCGGGTACCAGGCCTTGTCGCTCAGAGGCGGCGAGGTCCAGTGGCCGCCCGAGGGGTCCGGGTTGAGGTTGATGCCGACGTTGCCGTAGTCCTTGACGCAGCGCTCCAGCTCGGGGATGCAGGTGGCCGGGTCCACGCCCGGGCTCTGCGGCAGCATGGCGACGGGCACGAAGTGGTCGGGGAACAGCTGTGCAACGCGGTAGCACAGCTCGTTGCAGATCGCCGCCCAGGTGGACGACACGTTGAAATCGCCGATGTGGTGGGCCATGAAGCTGGCGCGCGGGCTGAAGATGGTGAGGTCCGAGCCGCGTTCTTTCATCAGGCGCAGCTGGTTGGTCTCGATGGACTCGCGCAGCTCGTCGTCGCTGATCTTGAGGTCGCTCACCTTGGGGCGGGACGCCGGGTCCTTGATGCCCGCGATCTGCGCGTTGCGCCAATTCTCCAGCGCCTTGGGGGCCGTGGTGTAGTGGCCGTGGCAGTCGATGATGAGGGGCTTTTGCTGGCTCATGCGGTGTCTCCGGATACTGGCACGGACCGCCCAGGATGGCCGGTCCACCGAGGCGCATTGTGGGTCTTGCCGCCCCTCAAAACCAGCGTGCGGGCACGCTAGCAGATAGAACAATCACCGATAACTATGATGGAGGTATTCCGCCCCACTCTCAGACGACCATGGACCTCAAACAACTCGAATACTTCGTGCGCGTCGCCGAGCTGGGCAGCTTCACCAGAGCCTCGGTGGCGCTGGACGTGGCCCAGCCCGCGCTGTCACGCCAGGTGCGCCTGCTGGAAGTGGAGCTGCGGCAGAACCTGCTGGTGCGCAACGGACGCGGCGCCATCCCGACCGAAGCCGGACGGCTCTTGTTGGAACACGGTCGCGGCATCCTGCACCAGGTCGAGCGCGCGCGCGAAGAACTGGGCCGGGTGCGCGGCGCACTGGCCGGGCGCGTCGCCATTGGTCTGCCGCCCAGCCTGGCGCGCGTGCTCGCGGTGCCTTTGACGCGCGCCTTCCGAGCCCAATTGCCGGAGGCACGGCTGTCCATCACCGAAGGTTTGTCCACCACCATGCAGGAGTGGCTGGTCACCGGTCGGCTGGACATCGCCGTGCTCTACAACGCGCAACCCTCGCCGGACATCGAGATCGCGCCACTGCAGGATGAAGAGCTGCTGCTGGTGGAGCTGCGCGCGCCGGGCCTGGCCGAAGAGCCACCACCGCCGCCGATCACGCTGGCAGAGGTGGCTGGCCTGCCGCTGGTGATACCGAGTCGGCCCAACGCGATCCGCATGCAGGTCGAAGTCGAAATGGCCGCCGTGGGTGTGCGCCCCACGGTCGCACTGGAAATCGATGGCGTGTCCGCCATCCTTGACCTGGTGGCCGACGGCGCGGGTGCCGCCCTGCTCTCGCGCCACGCGGTGGCGCGCTCGGTCCGGCCCTCGGCCTACCGCACCCGCTCCATCCACCCGCCACTGCGCACCCGCCTGAGCCTGGCCACCAGTTCGCAGCGTCCGGCCACGCTCACGCAGCAAACCACGCAGGCGCTGATCCGCCAGACGCTGCAGGCGCTGGGCTGAGGCTGCGAGGCCGAGCGCTGCGGGGGTGCTTCACACCACCAGGATCGGGCCCAGGGGCTGACTGTCGGGAAATTTTTCACTCGCACCGCATCGCGCCGCCTCGCATCCCACAAGGCAAACAGAAAAGCCTTGATATCCAAACGGAAAATCAAATCGTGCCGCGCATGGCACGGTGTATGCGTAAGCATGGGCAGGTGAGCGAGGGCGTGGTACCGATGTACTTCAGGATCGACCCCGGCTTTGCCCACCCCTCGCTTCTCTTGCGTCGATCTCACCTTCACCCAAGGAGTCTCATCATGAAGAAAACCTTACTGGCCAGCGCGCTCGCCAGCGTGTTGTTGGCCGTCTCGCTTCCCGCTTCGGCTGCGGCGATCGGTCATCTGAACGACGGCGGTCAGGCCAACGCCGGAAGCAACCTGTCCTACATCGTGAGCAACGGTCTGATCACGCCCAGCGAAGCGGACAGCTATGCCACGCTCTCCAACGCCGCGTTCAACGCGCTGACGCCCGCCGAACTTGCAACGACCTACGACATCCTGGTCATGCCGTGGTACGTGAACACAGACGCCAACTTCGACTGGAACACCCGCCTGCTGCCCTACCTGAGTGCCGGCGGTTCGATCCTCTGGGAAAACCCGGAAGATCTGGGCGAGATCCAGGGTGCTGCGAACAGCGGCGTGTCGATGACCACCGCCAATCTTTACGGCCCGGGTGTCGGTCCTTCGGGAACGATCGCGCTGGCGGCGCCTTTTGGCGACCTGGGTGCCGAAGGCTTCTTCCATATCCACTTCTCGATCACCGCCCACGACGCCTCCTGGAACTGCTGGAGCGTGGACATCAACGGTGGCTGCCACGGCGTGAACAAGGAATTTGCGGGCGGCGGGCGCATGGTCATCGGTGTCAGCGACAACCTCTATCACCCGAACTTCGCGCTCGCGACGGATGCCGACCACCGGCAACTCACCATCAACGAACTGAACTGGCTGGCCACCGGCTCCATCACCGGCGAGCCTCCCGGCCCCACGCCCGTGCCCGAACCCGCTTCGCTGGCTCTGCTGGGCATCGGCCTGGCGGGTCTGGCTGCCATCCGCCGCCGCAAGTCGACGGTCTGACCGGCTGGCCAATGGGCCTCAACAAAACGGCGGTCAGCAGACCGCCGTTTTTGTTTCAATCCACGCCACAGCCCCCTGCCCTGGGTCACCCCACAAACTGCACCAGCCACAACGAAATGGACGGGAACAGCAGCAACAGCGTGGTGCGGAACACGTCGCTGATCAGGAAGGGCATCACGCCCTTGTAGCTTTCACCAATGGGCACGTCCTTGGCCATGCCGTTGACCACGTACACGTTCAGCCCCACCGGCGGCGCCAGCAGGCCAAAACCGACCGTCATCAGCACCATGATGCCGAACCAGATGGCGGTCATTTCCTGGCTCATGCCGAAGTCCATGGCCATGACCATGGGGAAGAAAATCGGAATGGTCAGCAAGATCATCGACAGCTCGTCCATCACCGCGCCCAGCACCACGTAGAACAGCAGGATCGCGGTGACCACCATCAGCGGCGAAAAACCCCAGCTGTTGACCACCTCGGCCAGCATGGCGGGCACCTGCGTGAGGGCCAGCGCCGAGTTCATCAGGTCGGCGCCGATGAAGATCAGGAAGATCATGGCGCTGGCCTCGGCCGTGGCGTAGAAGCATTTCTTGACCTTGGCCCAGGTGAGCTCGCGCTTGAGCAGGGCCGCCACAAAGGTGGCCGCAGCGCCCACGCCCGCGCCCTCGGTGGGCGTGAAGAGGCCACCGTAGATGCCGCCGAAAACGATCAGAAACACCACGGCAATCGGCAACACACCGAGCGCCAGCTGGGCGTTCATGCGCGGGCGGTCGTCATCGTCGTGATCGGGCGCCTGGCCGGGCACGACGCGCACATAGACGGCAATGGCGATGAGGTAGCCGGTCATGGCGATGATGCCGGGGATCATGGCGGCGGCGAACAGCTTGGCGATGTTCTGCTCGGTCAGGATGGCGTAGATCACCAGCGGCACCGAGGGCGGGATCAGGATGCCCAGCGTGCCGCCAGCGGCCAGCGTGCCGGTGGAGAGGCGACCGGAATAGCCGTGGCGACGCATCTCGGGCAAAGCCACCGAGGTGATGGTGGCGGCGGTGGCCACCGACGAACCGCAGATCGCACCGAAGGCCGCACTGGCCATGACGGCGGCCATGGCCAGGCCACCCTTGAAACCGGCCATGAGGGTGGCGGCCACTTCGAACAGCGCCTTGGAGATGCCGCCCTGGGTGGCGAAGTTGCCCATCAGGATGAACAGCGGGATCACCGACAGGTCGTAGCTGGCGAAGCGCGCGAACGCCATGCCGTTGAGGTTGTTGGAAAACGGCAGCCAGCCGACCTGCGTGATGTAGCCGAACACGCCGGCCGCAAACATGGACATGGCGATGGGCACCCGCAGGGCCATCAGCACCAGCATGACGCCAAAGATGGCGCCCGCCATGGACAGGGAACTCATTGCGCTTGCTCCTGGAAATCGCCGATGAAGGCCTGGTACAAGGCAATCAGACCGGTCAGAAACAAGGGCGGCACCATGGCCGCGTAAACGATCCACTCGGGGAAGCCGAGCATCATGGTGGTGGTCTGGGAGTTGTAAGAACTCATGCCGCCGATGCTGGTGCGCCAGGCCAGCAGCAGCATCACGGTGGCCAGCACCAGGGCACCGAAACGGTCCAGCACGGCATTGATGTGCCCGGGCACCCGGGCGGTGAAGAAGTCCACGATGATGTTGCCGCGTCGCAATTGGGCCCAGGGCAGGAACAAGGCCACCGCCGCGCCGGCCGTGACGGCGGTGAGCTCATAGTCGCCTTGCAGCGTGACGCCGATGGTGTTGCGACCGATCAGGCTGACGCAGGTGACCAGCGTGATGGCGGTCATCAACAGACCGGCCAGGATGGCGCACGCTCGCGCCAATGTGCTCAGGATTCTCAAGTTCTCACCTCAGATGGATTCACCCAACCACTCAACCACTCAACCGCCACAGGTGGGGCCAGACAACACAAGGGGCACCATTGTCCCCCACGTCACCGACCCAAAGACCGGCTGGCGGTGGGCGCCACCTGCGCATGCACGCACCCGGCTGTCAACGGAAGTTCGCACTGTCGAGCGTTTCTCCATCCTTGCAAAGCGGCATCGACCACAACCAGCTATACCCGCCCGCTATGTCGGTACAAACCCTCATCGGCATAGGGGACGACCCTCATCGGAAGCACCCCTGCCACACCACCCGGCGTGCGGGTCCGCACCGGGCGGTTCGAGAGTTTGAGGTCAGGAGAGTCCGGGCACCCGCAGGTGGGCGCCCATGCTGGGCGCACCACAAAAAAAAGCCACCGAAGTGGCCTTTGCCTGGACCGCCGGGGCGATCAGTTGCGGGTCTGGTCGACCAGCTTGTTCTTGGCGATCCAGGGCATCATGGCGCGCAGCTGGGCACCCACCACTTCGATCTGGTGATCGGCGGTGTTGCGGCGGCGGGCGGTCATGCTCGGGTAGTTCAGGCGACCTTCCTGGATGAACATCTTGGCGTAATCGCCGTTCTGGATGCGCTTCAGAGCGTTGCGCATGGCGGCGCGCGACTGCTCGTTGATGACTTCAGGGCCGGTCACGTACTCGCCGAACTCCGCGTTGTTGGAGATCGAGTAGTTCATGTTGGCGATGCCGCCTTCGTAGATCAGGTCGACGATCAGCTTGAGCTCGTGCAGGCACTCGAAGTAGGCCATTTCGGGGGCGTAACCGGCTTCCACCAGCGTCTCGTAACCCATCTTGATCAGCTCGACGGCGCCGCCGCACAGCACGGCCTGTTCGCCGAACAGGTCGGTCTCGGTCTCTTCCTTGAAGTTGGTCTCGATGATGCCGGCCTTGCCGCCGCCATTGGCCATGGCGTACGAGAGTGCCAGGTCACGCGCCTTGCCGCTCTTGTCCTGGTGGATGGCGATCAGGTGCGGCACGCCGCCACCCTGGGTGTAGGTGTTGCGCACGGTGTGGCCGGGCGCCTTGGGCGCGACCATCCACACGTCCAGATCGGCGCGCGGCACGACCTGGTTGTAGTGCACGTTGAAGCCATGGGCGAACACCAGCGAAGCGCCCTGCTTGATGTGGGGGGCCACGTTGTGGGTGTAGACCTCGGCGATCTGCTCGTCGGGCAGCAGGATCATCACCACATCGGCGGCCTTGACGGCATCGTTGACCTCCATCACGGTCAGGCCGGCCTTGCCAACCTTGTCCCAGGAGGCGCCGCCCTTGCGCAGACCGACCACGACTTTCACGCCGCTGTCGTTCAGGTTTTGTGCATGGGCATGGCCTTGCGAACCATAGCCGATGATCGCGACGGTCTTGCCCTTGATCAGGCTCAGGTCACAGTCTTTGTCGTAGAAAACTTTCATTCGATTGCTCCAGTTGAAATCTTGAAAAAACCGCTAATGGTAACGAGAGAGAAGCACCACCCAGCAGACACCGCTGAACCGGCTCTGCCGGGCTGCTGGTGTCGCCCCCTTCAGGGGGTGAGGGCCAACAGGTCGGCACAGGGCTGGGTCAAACCCTGAGAATGCGCTCGCCGCGGCCGATGCCGCAGGAGCCCGTGCGCACGGTTTCCAGAATGGCGGCGCGATCAATCGCATCCAGGAACGCGTCGTTCTTGCCCTGGTCGCCGGTGAGCTCGATGGTGTAGCTTTTCTCGGTCACATCGATGACCCGGCCGCGGAAAATATCGGCCATGCGCTTCATCTCTTCGCGCTCCTTGCCCACCGCGCGCACCTTGACCAGCATGAGCTCGCGCTCGGTGTAGGCGCCTTCTGTCAGGTCGACCACTTTCACCACTTCGATCAGGCGGTTGAGGTGCTTGGTGATCTGCTCGATGACGTCGTCCGACCCGGTGGTCTGGATCGTCATGCGCGAGAGCGACGGGTCTTCCGTCGGGGCCACGGTGAGCGATTCGATGTTGTAGCCGCGGGCCGAGAACAGGCCCACCACGCGGGACAGGGCCCCGGGTTCGTTTTCGAGCAGGACAGCAATGATGTGTTTCATGATGAGGATTCCTCTTTTTTGAGCCCTCCCCCGCGCACGGTAATGCGCAGGCTTGGCTGCAAATAGATTCGTCGAAGGAAGGCATCCGGAGCCGCGCGCATGTGCGCTCGGCCTCCGGTGCAAGATGGGTCAGAGCTCTTCCGAGCCGAGCAGCATTTCGGTGATGCCCTTGCCGGCCTCCACCATCGGCCAGACGTTCTCCGTCGGGTCGGTGCGCACGTCGATGAAGACGCAGCGGTCCTTGATGGCACGGGCTTCACGCAAAGCGGCCTCCACGTCTTGTGGACGTTCGACCAGCATGCCGACGTGCCCGTAGGCCTCGGCCAGCTTCACGAAGTTGGGCAGCGCGTCCATGTAGCTGTGGCTGTAGCGGCCCTGATAAATCAGTTCCTGCCACTGGCGCACCATGCCCAGGTAACGGTTGTTCAGCGCGAGGATTTTGACCGCCGTGCCGTACTGCTGGCAGGTGGAGAGTTCCTGGATGTTCATCTGGATCGAGCCTTCGCCGGTGACGCACCAGCAATCGGCATCGGGTTTGGCCAGCTTGATGCCCATGGCGTAGGGCAGCCCCACGCCCATGGTGCCCAGACCGCCCGAATTGATCCAGCGGCGCGGCTCGTTGAACTTGTAGAACTGGGCGGCAAACATCTGGTGCTGGCCGACGTCGGAGGTGATGTAGCAGTCGTCGTTCTTGGTCAGGTTCCACAGCTGCTCGACCACCATCTGCGGCTTGATGACCTGGGTGTTGTGGCGGTCGAAACGCAGGCAGTCGCGCGAACGCCAGCCCTCGATGGTCTCCCACCAGGCGCTCAGCGCCTTCTCGTCGGGTTTGGCCTGCCCTTCCTTGAGCATGTTGATCAGTTCGGTCAGCACGTCCTTGACATCGCCGACGATGGGCACATCGACCTTCACGCGCTTGGCGATGCTCGACGGATCGATGTCGATGTGGATGATCTTGCGCTCCACCGAAGCAAAGTGCTTGGGGTTGCCGATCACGCGGTCGTCAAAGCGCGCCCCCACGGCCAGCAGCACGTCGCAGTTCTGCATCGCGTGATTGGCTTCCACGGTGCCGTGCATGCCCAGCATGCCCAGGAACTTGCGGTCGGTCGCCGGGTAGGCACCCAGGCCCATCAGGGTGTGCGTCACCGGGTAGCCCAGCAGGTCCACCAGCGTGCGCAATTCGGGAACGGCGTTGCCCAGCAGCACGCCGCCGCCGGTGTAGATGTAGGGGCGCTTGGCGGCCAGCAGCAGCTGCAGCGCCTTGCGGATCTGGCCGCCGTGGCCCTTGCGCACCGGGTTGTACGAGCGCATCTCCACGCTGGCGGGGTAACCGGTGTAAGCCGTCTTGTTGAAGGACACGTCCTTCGGAATGTCCACCACCACCGGGCCCGGACGACCGGTGCGGGCGATGTGGAAGGCCTTCTTCATCACGTCGGCCATGTCGCGCACATCCTTGACCAGGAAATTGTGCTTGACGATGGGACGCGTGATGCCGACGGTGTCGCACTCCTGGAAGGCGTCCGAGCCAATGGCC
>PNMN01000129.1 GCA_013823655.1 Comamonadaceae bacterium
CCAGGTTCTGCGCCGCCGCCTCGCGCAGCGCGCTGCTCAGCGCGTCCAGCACGTCGGAACTCAGGTTCCAGCAATGCCAGTGCAGCGCCACTCCGAGGCGATGGCGCGGTGCGAGGTTCACCAGCTCGCCGCTGGCGATGAGATCGCGCACGCCGAGTTCGGGCACCACACTCACGCCCCAGCCCGCCTGCACCGCGCGCACCTGGCCTTCGCTGGACGGCACAAACAGCTGCTTGAGCGTGACGCGCGGCAGGCCGAAAGCCTGCTCGACGAAGCCGTGCTGCAGGTGGTCTTTGCGGTTGAAGGCGATGAAGGGCAGTTGGTGGAAGTTGTGCGCGTTCAGGCCCTTGGGGCAGTGCTCGGCTGCGTAGGCACCCGCCGCCACCGCCACGTAGTCCATGGTGCCCAACGCTTCCATCTTGCAGCCGCGCAGCGCCTGCCCGAGCGAGGTCACGCAGCCCAGCACCTGGCCTTCGCGCAGCCACTCGTGGGTGAACTCCTGGTCGTCGGTGATGATCTCGATCGGCAGCCCGCCCTGCGCCAGCGCATTGAGCGCGGGCAGTGCCCAGGTGGCGATGCTGTCGGCGTTGATGGCCACCGAAATGCGCTCTTCTTCGCGCCCGCTGCCGGTGGAGCTGGGCGCGAGCTCCTTCAGGTCTTTCTCCAGGTCGGCGCGCAGCAGCCGCATCATCTTGGCGTGCTTGAGCATGAGCTGCCCGGCCTGCGTGGGCTTGAGCGGGCGGCTGCGCACGATCAGCACCGTGCCGACCTGCGCCTCCAGCGCGCGCAGCCGCTGCGACACCGCCGACTGGGTGATGGACAAACGCTGCGCCGCGCGCTCGAAACCACCCTCTTCAATGATGGCGGCGAGGCATTCCAGGGCGTCGGGGTCGAAGGTGCTCATGCGGTATCTGTCGGTGAAAAGAGGGGTCGAGTTTCATTAGTCAATCTGATGCCAAAAATTTTAAGTTAATTACGCTTCACTTTGGTGTGTGTTTTTTCCATACTCGCGCCCAGTTTCCCCCCTTTTTTTGGCTGGAGCGGATCATGCGAGTCGTTGTATTGGGTGCCGGCATCATCGGCGTGAGCACCGCGTGGCACTTGCTGCAACGCGGACACGAAGTGACCCTGGTGGAGCGCCAGCCCGACGCCGGGCTGGAGACCAGTTTCGGCAACGCGGCGCAGATTTCGGTCAGCTACTGCGAGCCCTGGGCCAACCGCGAGGCACCGCTGAAGGCACTGAAGTGGCTGTTCGACGCCGAAGGCCCGCTCAAATTCCGCCCCCAGCTCGACCCGGCCCAGTGGGCCTGGGGCCTGCGGTTCCTGGCGCAGTGCAACGATGCCGCCTTTGAGCGCAACGTCGCGCAGCTGGTGGCCTTGGGGCAATACAGCCACGCGGCGCTGAAAGACCTGGTGGCCAGCACCGGCCTGCGCTACGACCGCCTGACCAAGGGCATCGCGCATTACTACACCAGCCAGAAGTCGTTCGACGAGGCGGGCAACGCGGCCGAGCTGATGCGCCGCCACGGCGTGAACCGCCAGCTGGTCAGCAAGGACGAACTGCTGCGCATCGAGCCCGCGCTGCGCGGCTTTGCCGGGCGCATCGTCGGCGGCACCTACACCGAGAGCGACGAGTCCGGCGACTGCCTGGCCTTCACCCAGCAACTGGCGCAGCGCTGCCGCGACCAGGGCATGCGCTCGCTGATGGGCCACGACATCCAGCGCATCCGGTCCAGCGGTGGCCAGGTGGACGCCGTGAGCGTGCGTGATCGCGCTGCGGGCCAGACGCTGGAGCTCCAGGCCGACGCCTACGTGGTGGCGGCTGGCTCGTACACCACCGCGCTGCTCAGGCAGGTCGGCGTGCGCGTGCCGATCTACCCCGGCAAGGGCTACAGCGCGACATTGAAACTGCTCAAGCCCGAAGCCGCTTCGCAAGTGAGCCTGCTGGACGACCAGCTCAAGATCGCGATCTCGCGCCTGGGCGATCACCTGCGCGTGGCCGGCACCATTGAGCTCGGCGGTTTCGACCTGTCGCTCGACACGCCGCTGGCGCGCACCCGCTCCGCCATGCTGGTCAAGCGCATCGAGGAGGTGTTCCCCGGCGTGGCCGACACGCGCCTGCCCGAAGAAGGCGGCGATCCGCGGTTCTGGTGCGGCCTGCGCCCGGCCACGCCGACCAACATCCCGCTGATCGGTCGCACGAAGGTGGGCAAGCTGTGGATCAACGCCGGCCACGGCACGCTGGGCTGGACGCACGGTGCCGGCTCGGGCAAGGCGCTGGCCGAACTCATCAGCGGCGAAGTGCCGGCGATGGCGTTCGGCTTTGCGGGGCTGGGCCCCCAGGCCCGCAGCGGCGCCGCAGGGCTGCGCCTGCGCCAGGCTTGAGCAGCGGGAAGGTCGAAACCCCTCGGTCTCAGCCTGTTTTGTTGACCCTGACCGGCAGCGGACTGGCCGGTTTCTCGGGTCGCACGCGTTCGCTCATCCAGCGCAGCAGGTCCAGCCACATCTGGCGCATCTCGGCGTCCAGCGGGGTGCGAAAGGCGCTGTTGAGTTCGATGGTGACCACCGGCATGCCCTTGTGCACGCCGCCGAAGTTGCCCAGGCTGCCGGGGAAGATGCCGACCTGGTCCAGGTACAGGCGGCCCAGCCGCGCGGGCGGCACCGAGGGGCCGTCGAAATCGAGCACGCCGTAGGGCGCGTGGATGCTGACAATCAGGTCGGGCTGGAAGCGCTCCATTTCATCGTGCAGGTACTTCGACTCCGGTTCCGACAGCGGGTTCGGGCCGGGCCAGCGGCGCGGGTCCTTCCTGGTGCGCTGTTCCCAGTAGACCTTGGCGTCGCGCTTCCAGTTCGGCGTGGGGAAGTTGCGGTTCAGGTCCACGCCGTTGGCGTTCACGCGCCGGGCAGGCCGGGCCATCAGGCCATCCGGATTGAGCGCCGGGATGAAGCGCCAATGCGCGTTCGACGGCGTTTCCACCGCACGCTGGATCCAGTGCAGCGCCAGCGAGGCGGATGACAGCTCGTCGCCGTGTATGGCGCCCACCACCAGCACGCGCAGCTGGGCCTCCGGGGCGATCACGTCACGCGCGTACAGCGGGCGGCCCCGCACCGAACGGCCCTGGGTGGGCTGGAGCTGGGCCGCCTGGCACAGCAGGGGCTTGACGTTGGGCAGGCGGGCGACAAATTCGGTGCAAGGGTTGCCGCCACCGCCACCGGCCACCGGTGCTGCGGTCTGCGCCAGCAGATGGGGCGTGAGCAGCGCCAGGCCCAGCGCGATCAGCAGCGCGCTGCCGCGCACCTGGGGCGCCGCGTCGGTGCGGTTGCGATGGCTGGGCATGAGCGGCATTCTATTCATGAATTTTCATACAATTGGCCGCCATGTCGCCTGCCCGTTCTGTTGGCCATTCGGCCCGCCCACCCGATTTTTCGCCACGCGAGTTCCGCGCTACGCTGGGCATGTTTGCCACCGGCGTGACCATCGTCACCGCGCGCAGCACCGCGGGTGAACTGGTGGGCCTGACGGCCAATTCCTTCAATTCGGTGTCGCTCGACCCGCCGCTGGTGCTGTGGAGCCTGGCGCGCGCGGCCGGCTCCATGGCCGCGTTTTCCAACGGACTGCACTACGCCATCAACGTGCTGGCGGCCGACCAGCAGGGGCTGGCCGAGCAGTTCGCCGCGCGCGGCACCGACCGCTGGGCGGGCGTGGCCTTCACCGAAGGCGTGAACGGCGCGCCCCTGCTGGCCGGAGCGGCCGCCAGCTTTGAATGCTTCAACCGCAGCCAGTACGCCGAGGGCGACCACGTGATTTTTGTGGGCGAGGTGGAGCGCTGCAGCCACCGCGCAGAAGCATCACCGCTGCTGTTTCACGGTGGCCGCTTCTACACGGAACATCCCCTGTGAGCGAGTCTGTCCGTTTCATCGACGACGACCTCGGCCATCTGCTCGGGCAGGCCAGCCACGCCTTGTTCAAAGACTTCGAGGCGGTGGTGCGCGGAGCCGGCCTGGGCGCGCTGGAATGGCGGGTGCTCGCGACGCTGAGCGAGCAGCCATCCATGGCGGTGGGCTGTCTGGCGCGCGAGGTGCTGAGCCAGCAACCCACGGTAACCAAGCTGCTGCAGCGCCTGGCCGCTCAAGGCTGGGTGCGGCTGAATGACGACCCGCAGGACCAGCGGCGCACGCTGGTCGGCATCACGGACGCCGGTCAGCAAAAGGTCACGCCCCTCATCGCCCGCGCCCGCGAACACGAGGCCCACACCCTGGCGGGCCTGAGCGCGCCGGAAATTGCCCGGCTCAAGGCCCAGCTGCGCCACCTGGTCGGCGCCGCCTGAAATCCCACGGTCAACTGCCGTTTCTGGGTTCATCCTGGGTGACTGCGGGCCCCGTGCCCCGCCCCTACCATCTGCCTCCATGACCACCGTCCAACGCAAAGACCACCTCGACACCTTGGCCATCGCCCTGCTGGTGGCCTGCTGCGCTTTCTGGGGGTTCCAGCAGATCCTGATCAAGTTCGCCAGCCGCGAGATGCCACCGCTGTGGCAGGCCTCGCTGCGCATGGCCGGCGCCACCGCCCTGCTCTGGCTGTGGTGCCAGTTCCGCGGCGTCAAGCTGTTCCAGCGCGACGGTTCGCTCAAGGGCGGGCTGCTGGTGGGCCTGCTGTTCGCGGCCGAGTTCTGCCTGATCTACCTCGGCCTGCAGCACACCAGCGCCTCGCGCCTGACGGTGTTCCTCTACACCAGCCCGTTCTGGGTGGCGCTGCTGTTGCCGCGTTTCGTGAAGGCAGAAACACTGCGGCGCGTGCAGTGGGTCGGCCTGTGCGTGGCGTTTGCGGCGGTGGCGGTGGCTTTCAGCGAAGGCTTTCTGCACAGCTCCCCGGTGGCCGAGCAGTGGCGGGGCGACGCCATGGGCCTGGCGGCCGGCATGTTCTGGGGCCTGACCACCATCGCCATCCGCACCACCAAAGTCGCCACCGTGCAGGCCGAAAAATCGCTCTTCTACCAGCTCGGTGTCACCGCCGTGGTGTGCCCGCTGCTGTCACTGGCGCTGGGCGAAACCTGGTCTTTCGATTATTCGGCCATGGCCTGGGGTTCGGTGTTTTTGCAGACCGCCGTGGGCGCGTTCGCCAGCTACCTGGCCTGGATGTGGATGCTGCGCCACTACCCCGCCACGCAGATGTCCACCTTCACCTTCCTCACGCCGCTGTTCGCGCTGGTCTTCGGTGTGCTGCTGCTGGGCGAGCCGCTGACGCTGCAACTGGTGCTGGCGCTGGCGGGCGTGGCGGTGGGCATTGTGCTGGTGAGCCGCCGGTAAAACGACCCTCTGCACGGCCCTCGGCACCGCTGTGAGGCGCGCCCTGGTGAAGGCCCGCCCGCCTCACCCCTTCTTCGCCAGCCCCAGCCGCTCGATGGTCGCCTTCTCGGCCTTGAAGGTGCGCTCGGCGTAGGCCGTGTAGTCGGCGCTGTTCATGTAGATGTCGGGCATGAAGAACTTGTCCAGCGTCTCCTGCACTTTGGCGTCGTCCAGCGTTTTCCTGAACGCGTCGTGCAGCACTTTGACGATGGCCGGGTCCATGCCCCGGGGGCCACCGATGCCGAACGGCGACTCGGAGATGGTGTCCCAGCCGCTCTCTTTGACGGTGGGCACATCGGGGAAGGCCTTGTTGCGCTGGCGGCCCAGCGTGGCCAGCAGGCGCAGCTTGCCGCTTTGCACGTGCGGCGCGAATTCGGGGGTGCCGCTCATGACGCGGATGTGCCCGCCCAGGATGGCCTGCAGGATTTCAACCGAGCCCTTGAATGGAATCGGGTTGAGCTGGATGCCGGCCTTGTCGCTGAACTCTTCGATCGCCAGGTGCGGCGTGGTGCCGGTGCCGGTGTGCCCGTACTCCAGCTTGCCGGGGTTGGCCTTGGCAAAGGCCACCATTTCTTTCAGCGTCTTGAACGGTGCGTCCGCCGTGCAGGCGATGCCAAAGGTGTAACCCGTGAGGCAGACGATGTGCGTGATGTCTTTCACCGGATCGAAGCTCATGGTCTGCATGTGCGGCAGGCGGTAGATGCCCAGCGGCAGTTGCGTGAGGGTGTAGCCGTCGGGCTTGGCGTTCACCATCGCGGCCGCGCCCATGGTGCCGCCGGCGCCGGGCTTGTTTTCGATCACGACCGGTACGCCCAGGGTCTTGGCCGCGCTTTCCCCGAAAGCGCGCATCACCGCGTCGCTGCTGCCACCGGCGGGCCAGGGGGCAATCAGCGTGATGGGGCGGTTGGGAAACTTGTCCTGCGCCAGCACGTGCGCGGGCAGAATGGCCGGCGCGGCGAAGGCGGCGACCGTCGCCATGGCCTGGCGGCGGTTGAGGTCGGTGGGGCGGCGGGGAAGGCTCATGGGGGTGTCTCCTGCAAGGGTTGGAAAGGGTGGATCGGGCAACCTGCAACATAGACCGCCGCGCGCCGACTGACAACCGGGGCAGCCCCATGGCCGCCCCGTTTTCGGTCTCCCACGCGACCGGCGCGCGCCGCTTCAGCCGACCGCGCGCGCCTGGTGCGCCGCCGCAAAGGCCACGTACCAGTCCAGGCAACCCGGGTTGGCCATGGCTTCCTTGTTGATCACCTTCTCCAGCGGCTGGCCGAGCAGCAGCTTCCTGATCGGCAGCTCCTGCTTCTTGCCCGACAGCGTGCGCGGGATCTCAGCCACTTGCAGCACTTCGTTGGGCAGGAAGCGCGGCGAGAGCGCGGTGCGGATGGCGTGGTGGATTTTTTCGCGCATCGCCTCGTCCAGCACCTGCCCCGGTCGCAGCACCACAAACAGCGGCATGTGGCTCGCGCGCCCCAGGTATTCGAGGTCCACCACCATCGAGTCCAGCACCTCGGGCAGGGCTTCGACGGCGCTGTACAGCTCGCTGGTGCCCATGCGCAGGCCGTGGCGGTTGATGGTGGCGTCGGAGCGGCCGTAGATGACGCAGGAGCCGTCCGGGTGGATGCGCAGCCAGTCGCCGTGGCGCCAGACGGCGCCGGCCTCTTTGTCGAGATCACCCCCGCCCGGTCGGCGACCCTGGCCGGGCGGGTAGGTGTCGAAGTAACTGCCGATCAGGCGCTGGTGGTCGGGGTCGCCCACGAAGTACAGCGGCATGGACGGGATCGGTTGCGCGCACACCAGTTCGCCCACTTCGTCCATGACGGGCTGGCCCTGTTCGTTCCACGATTCGACCGCGCAACCCATCAGCCGACACTGCATGCGGCCCGGCGTCTGCGGCAGTTCTCGATTTCCCCCGATGAAGGCGCCCGCGAAGTCGGTGCCGCCGGAGATGTTGCACCACCAGATGTCGCCCCCACGCTCCCCCACTTCGTGTGGGTCGCTGCCCCCCGAGGGGGCTGATTCACCTTGGGGCGGCCCGGCGGTGAATCGGTCGCTCTTAACCGCTTTTCGCAGCTGGCGAAACTGCGCCGTGCCCCAGTTCTGCGCGTCCTCCGACAGCGGCGAACCGGTGCTGCCCAGCGCCCGCACCCGCGACAGGTCGCCGCAGGCCGACAGGTCCACCCCCGCCTTCAGGCAGTTGGCAAAAAACGCCGCACCGGCGCCGAAGAAGGTCACGCCCTGCTCGGCCGCGAAACGCCACAGCACGGTCCAGTCGGGCTGGTCTTTGCTGCCGCCCGGGTTGCCGTCGTAGATGACGCAGGTGGTGCCGCCCAGCAGGCCGCTGGTCTGGGCGTTCCACATCACCCAGCCGGTGGAGCTGTACCAGTGGTAGCGCTCGCCCCAGCTGTTGGGTGCGTAGCTGCAACCCACATCGTTGTGCAAAATTTTCAGCGCCATGGCCACGATGACGGTGCCGCCGTGGCCGTGCACGATGGGCTTGGGCAGGCCGGTGGTGCCGCTGCTGTAGACGATCCACAGCGGGTGGTCGAACGGCAGCCACAGCGGCTCGAAGGCCATCACCGCCGCGTCGTCGCGCGCCACGGCGGTGCTGAACGCGGTGCAGGGCTGGGCGGCTTCCAGCGCGTGGTCCACCGCCGCGGGCTCATCGGCCAGGTGGGGGTGCAGGATCACGTGGCGCACCGTGGGCAGCGCCGCGCGCAGCTCGGCCACCACGGCCAGGCGGTCGAAGTCGCGTCCGCCGTGGGTGACGCCGTCGCAGGCGATCAGCACCACCGGCTCGATCTGCTTGAAGCGGTCGAGCACGGCATTCGTGCCCATGTCGGGCGCGCACACGCTCCACACGCCGCCGATGCTCACCACCGCCAGGAAGGCGACCATGGTCTCGGGGCTGTTGGGCAGGTAGGCGGCCACGCGGTCGCCGGGCCGCACGCCTTGCGCCTGCAGGTGCAGCGCGAGCGAGGCGACCTGGCGCCGCAGCTCGGGCCAGCCCAGCTCGACATGGCGGCCCTTTTCGTTGCGACCGATCACCGCCGGGAAACCCGCCGCGTGCGCCGGCTGCACGTGGCGAAACACCTGCTGGGCGTAGTTCACCTGCGCGCCCGGGAACCAGCGCGCACCCGGCATCACGTTGCGCTCCAGCACCGCGGTGTGCGGCGTGGGCGAGCGCAGGTCGAAGTAGTCCCAGATGCTCTGCCAGAAGGCGTCCAGCTCGGTGGTGGACCAGCGCCACAGCGCGTCGTAGCTGTCGAACTGCAGGCCGCGCTGGTCGGCCAGCCACTGCTGGTAC
>PNMN01000130.1 GCA_013823655.1 Comamonadaceae bacterium
TCTTCCTGCCGGGCCTCTTCTTGCCGGATCGTGAACGGCTGCTCGGCCTCCCGGCGTTGGCTCGCCAGTCGCGCGATGTCGGCGCGTGACGCTTGCTGGCGCGCGGCCTCCGGCGCCTGTGCGGTTTGCTCGGCATGGTCGAGCATGGCCAGCTCGGTGGGCCGTGGTGGCGGGGTTGATGGCGTGGTCTGGGGCACGCCGGGTTCGGGTGGCGGTGGGGCCTGGATCGCCGCGCTTTCTGCGCTGGGTTTGATGGCGACGGTCGGTACCGGCGGGGTCTCTGGTGCCGACAGCGGCACGGACTCAGACAGCGGTTCCGGTGGTGTGGCCACTGCAACCGGCGCGGTGGTCTGAGCGGGGGCAGGGGGTGGTGTGGGCTCCGATCTGGGGCCCACGGCGGCCATCACCGGCACTGGCGGCAGGGGTTGCGCGGCGGGCGCAGGCACAGGGGCGGGGGCGGTGAGGTTGCCCGGTGTGGCCACCAGGCGCACCCGCAGATCGGGCGCTGTGACGCGGCGTTCCGCCCAGGGGAGGCTCAGGCCGGGCAGCCCGAAGGCCGCGCCGCCGAAGCTCAGGCTCAGCAGCAGGGTGTGCGCCAGCAGCGAGATCAGCAGGGCGAGCGCCTGGCCCCGGTGGTCGAGGTCCGTGCCTTGTCGGCGTGGCCACGCGGGTGCGTTGGTGAGCTGCATCCGGCCCATTGTGCTGCCTCGGGCGCGTGCGTCAAAGGGTCAAAGGGTCAAAGGGCGCAGCGCGGTTCAGTAGTGCGGAGGCCGTTCGTCGCGCAGGCTGCGAAAACCCGGCTGAGCGTCGTCGCCGCCCTGCTGGCGCAGCTGGCGCACTTCGCGCAGCAGCAGCTCGATCTGGTCTTGCTGCCGGGTCGCCAGTTCGTTCAGTGTGTCCAGCAGGTCTTCGGCGTAACTGAGCTTGATCTCCAGCTGGGTGAGTCGTTCGTCGGTGGTGTCGGTGGGGTTCATGGAGGGGTGCCGGGTAAGGGGCTGGCGGGTACCTGCGCCGGGGCCAGGCGCAGCAGGCGACCGTAGGTGTCGGCCAGGTGGCTCTCGGCGCGCTCGAGCATGAAGTAGCGAAAGGCTTCGGCCGCGGGCGAGAGCAGTTTGGACAAAGTGTGCACCACGTTCCAGGCCCGCACGATGGGTGTGCCTTCCACGTCCAGCGTGGCAATGAGCCGGTGTTCCAGCTCCAGGCCGATGGTGTGCAATGACAAGAAACTGATGCCCATGCCCGCCATGACGGCCTGTTTGATGGATTCGTTGCTGTCCATTTCCATCGCCACGCGGGGCTCCATGCGCGACTTCTCGAGAAAATTTTCCATCGCGGCGCGGGTCCCGGAGCCGCGCTCGCGCAGGATGAAGCCGTAGGGCCGCAGGCTGTCCACCGTGGGGTGGCCGACCTTGAGCAGGGGGTGGTCGGTGGGCGCGACGAACACATGCGGGTGCGCGGCAAAGGGTTCGGCGCGGGTGGCCAGCTCTTTGGGCGGTCGGCCCATGATGGCGATGTCCACCTCGTTGCCGTGCAGCATCTTCACGAGCTGTTCGCGGTTGCCCTCGGCGAGCTTGATTTCCACTCCCTCGTGCTCGCGCTGGAACGCGGCCAGCAGCCGCGGCAGGAAGTATTTGGCGGTGCTGACCATGCCGATGGTGAGCGTGCCCACTTCCAGTCGCTGCAGGCGGGCGGCGGCGTCTTCGGCGTCTTTCAGTGTGGCGAGCATCTTGCGCGCGTAGACCAGCATGTATTCGCCCGCTGTGGTGAGCGCCACCTGGCGCCCGGTGCGCTCAAACAGCGGCAGACCCACGTGCCCCTCCAGCTCTTTCACCTGCATCGTCACGGCCGGTGGCGTGAGGTGCAGCGCTTCGGCTGCGCGGGCAAAGCTCAGGTGTTTGGCCACCTCGCTGAAGACGCGCAGCTGGCGAAAGGTGGTGTTTTTCATTCAGCAATTACTTAATCAATTTCCAATAATACGTGAATTTACCTTATTTGAGTCTGTACTTACAGTCCCATACCTGCCCGAATTTCTGGTCTTCAACGAGGTGAATGGACATGCTGAGCGCACTGATTTTTGATGTCGACGGCACCCTGGCCGACACCGAAAGCGTGCACCTGGAAGCGTTCAACCAGGCCTTCAAGGCCGAAGGGCTGGACTGGCATTGGGACCTGCCGCTCTACACCCGGCTGCTCGACATCTCGGGTGGCAAAGAGCGCATGGCGCACCACTGGCGCACGGTGGAGCCACAGATGACCGAGGTGGAGGCCGGCGCGCTGAGCGACACCATCAACCGGCTGCACGAAATCAAGACCGCTTACTACGAAAGCGCGGTCAACGGCGGTGCCGTGACGCTGCGCCCTGGTGTGCTGGCGCTCATGAACGAAGCGCGTGGCTGCGGCCTGCAGCTGGCCATCGCCACCACCACCTCGCCGGTCAATATTGCGGCCCTGCTGAGATCGGCCATCGGGCCGGACTGGCGAGCGCACTTTCTGGCCATTGGCGACGCGAGCAACGCGCCGGTGAAGAAGCCGAATCCGCAGGTCTACATGAAGGTGCTGGCCGAGCTGGGGCTGCGCGCGGCAGACTGCGTGGCGTTCGAAGACTCGTCCAACGGCCTGCGCGCGGCCCGTGCGGCGGGGCTGAACACGGTGATCACGCCCAACAGCTTCACCGCTCACCACGACTTCAAGGGCGCGCTGCGCGTGGTGCCCGACCTGAGCGGCGTCAACGTGGCACGGCTCAAGGAATGGCACGGGCGCTGAGCTTCCCTGTTTTTTTCACTCTCTTCATTCCCACATGAGCATCCGGATCGCCCCCTCTATTTTGTCTGCCGACTTCGCCCGTCTGGGTGAAGAGGTGCGCGCCATCGAAGCCGCTGGCGCCGACCTGGTGCACTTTGACGTGATGGACAACCACTACGTGCCCAACCTGACCATCGGCCCGCTGGTCTGCGAGGCGATCCGTCCGCACGTGAAGATCGGCATCGACGTGCACCTGATGGTCGAGCCGGTGGACGCGCTGATCCCGCTGTTTGCCAAGGCCGGTGCCAACATCATCACCTTCCACCCCGAAGCCAGCCGCCACGTCGACCGCACGCTGCAACTGATCCGCGACCACGGCTGCAAGGCCGGTCTGGTGTTCAACCCCGCCACGCCGCTCTCGCTGATGGACCACGTGATGGACAAGCTCGACGTGGTGCTGCTGATGAGCGTGAACCCCGGCTTCGGCGGGCAGAAATTCATTCCCGGCACGCTGGCCAAACTGACGGATGCCCGCCAGCGCATCGACACCCACATGGCCAATGGCGGCCAGGCCATCTGGCTCGAAGTGGACGGCGGCGTGAAGGTGGACAACATCGCCGAAATCGTGCGCGCCGGGGCCGACACCCTGGTGGCGGGCAGCGCCGTGTTTGGCGCACCCGACAACAACGGCGGCTACCAGACCGTCATGAAGCTGCTGCGCAGCAACGCCCGCCAAGCCTGAGAAGCCCCCTTTTTTCCATCGCCACCGAGACACCCCATGCTCCAGACCAACCGCTCCACGCTCACGCAGTTTCTCATTGAAGAGCGGCGCCGCTTCCCGCAGGCCAGCGGCGACTTCAATGCCCTGATTCTCGATGTGACCCTGGCCTGCAAGGCCATCGCCCGCACCGTGGCCTACGGCGAGCTCGGGGGGGCCATGGGCAACCACGCGCCCGATGAGGGCGGCAGCGTCAACGTGCAGGGCGAAACGCAGAAAAAGCTCGACGTGCTGAGCAACGAATTGTTCATGCAGCGCACCGAATGGTCGGGCCACCTGGCGGGCATGGCGTCCGAAGAGATGGACTTGCCGCACCAGATCCCGGCGCGGTATCCGCGTGGCCACTACCTGCTGGTGTTCGACCCGCTCGATGGATCGAGCAACATCGACGTCAACGTCTCGGTGGGCAGCATCTTCTCGGTGCTGCGCGCGCCGAAAGAGGTGATCGACAGCGGTCGCGATGTGGTCGAGGCCGATTTTTTGCAGCCCGGCGCCACCCAGATGGCGGCCGGCTACGCGCTCTATGGCCCCACCACCATGCTGATCCTCACCGTGGGCCGTGGCGTCAACGGCTTCACGCTGGACCCGAATCTGGGTGAGTTCATGCTCACCCACCCCGACATGACCATCCCGCCCGACACGCAGGAATTCGCCATCAACGCGTCCAACAGCCGCTTCTGGGAAGCGCCGGTCAAGCGCTATGTGGACGAGTGCCTGGCCGGCAAGACCGGGGTTCGCGGCAAGGACTTCAACATGCGCTGGATCGCCTCCATGGTGGCCGAGGCGCACCGCATCCTGATGCGCGGTGGCGTGTTCATGTACCCGCGCGACACCAAAGACCCGAGCAAGCCCGGTCGCCTGCGCCTGCTGTACGAAGCCAACCCGGTGGGCATGATCATGGAGCAGGCCGGTGGCCGCGCCAGCACCGGGCGCGAGCCGATGATGGGCGTGCTGCCGACCTCGCTGCACCAGCGCATCGGCCTGGTGTTTGGCAGCAAAAACGAGGTCGAGCGCATCGAGCGCTACCACCGCGAGCCCACGGCCTACAGGGACGACACGAACCCGCTGTTTGCCGAGCGGAGTCTCTTCAGAGATTGAGACCAGACCAGATTCCCAGCCTCCAGGAGAAAGCAACATGTCCGAACGCCATCCCATCATCGCCATCACCGGTTCGTCCGGCGCGGGCACCTCGACCGTCACGCGCACCTTCCAGAACATCTTCCGCCGCGAAGAGCTGGCCGCGGCCGTCATCGAGGGTGACAGCTTCCACCGCTTCGACCGCAAGACCATGAAGAAGCGCATGGCCGACGAAGAGGCCAAGGGCAACCGCCACTTCAGCCATTTCGGCGCCGAGGGCAACCTGTTCGAAGACATCGAGGCCCTGTTTCGCCAGTACGCCACCGACGGCACCGGCAAGTGCCGCAAGTACCTGCACAACGCCGAGGAAGCCGCGCCCTACAAGCAAGAGCCCGGCACCTTCACGCCCTGGCAAGAGATCCCGAGCGGCACCGACTTGCTGTTCTACGAAGGCCTGCACGGCGCGGTCAAGACCGAGACGGTGGACATCGCGCGCCACCCCGATTTGCTGATCGGCGTGGTGCCCTCGATCAACCTGGAATGGGTCCAGAAGCTCATCCGCGACAAGACCCAGCGCGGCTACAGTCAGGAGGCCGTGGTTGACACCATCCTGCGCCGCATGCCCGATTACGTGAACTACATCGTGCCGCAGTTTGGCCTCACGCACGTGAACTTCCAGCGCATCCCGGTGGTGGACACCTCCAACCCCTTCATCGCGCGCGACATCCCCAGCGCCGACGAGAGCATGGTGGTGATCCGCTTCGCCAGGCCCAAGGGCATCGACTTCCAGTACCTGCTCAACATGATCAACGGATCGTGGATGAGCCGCGCCAACACCATCGTGGTGCCTGGTGGCAAGATGGAAATCGCCATGCAGTTGATCTTCACGCCATTCATCTGGCGGATGGTGGAACGCAAAAAAAGGGCTGGTTGACGCCCCCCGCGCCACGCCTGCGGGGCGTGTCACCCCCCACTGGGGGGCAACGCGTGTGGCCCGGCAAAGCCGGTTCCACCGCGTTCTGGATGAACTCCCCCTCATTCCTCAGGACTCTCAATGAACAACCCTTCTCCCGAACTCGCCCGCCAGATGGCGAACGCCATCCGCATGCTCGCCGTCGATGCGGTGGAAAAAGCCAAGAGCGGCCACCCCGGTGCGCCCATGGGCATGGCCGACATCGCCGAGGTGCTGTGGAACCGCCACTTGAAGCACAACCCGGCCAATCCGCACTGGCCCGACCGCGACCGCTTTGTGCTCTCCAACGGCCACGGCTCGATGCTGATCTACGCGCTGCTGCACCTGACCGGCTACGACCTGCCGATGGAGGAGCTGAAAAACTTCCGCCAGCTGCACAGCAAGACCGCAGGCCACCCCGAAGTGGGCATCACCCCCGGCGTGGAAACCACCACCGGCCCGCTGGGTCAGGGCATCAGCAACGCCGTCGGCATGGCGCTGGCCGAGAAGCTGCTCGCGCAGGAATTCAACCGCGAAGACGAAGACGTCACGCACCACATCGTGGACCACCACACCTACGCCTTCCTGGGCGACGGCTGCATGATGGAGGGCATCAGCCACGAGGCCTGCGCCCTGGCCGGCACGCTGCGCCTGTCCAAGCTGGTGGCGTTCTACGACGACAACGGCATCTCCATCGACGGCCACGTGGAAGGCTGGTTCACCGACGACACGCCCAGGCGTTTTGAAGCCTATGGCTGGCACGTCATTCCCGGCGTGGACGGCCACAACCCGGCCGCCATCGAGGCCGCGCTGATCGAAGCGAAGAAGCAGGGCGCCCGGGCCGACGGCAAGCCGACACTGATCTGCTGCAAGACCGTGATCGGCATGGGCTCGCCCAACAAGGCCGGCACGCACGACGTGCACGGCGCTGCCCTGGGTGCGGCCGAGGTGCAGGCCACGCGCGACGCGCTGGGCTGGACCGCGCCACCGTTCGAAATTCCGGTCCAGATCGCGCAGGCCTGGAACGCAGTGGAGCGGGGCGCCACAGCCGAACGCGGCTGGCGCCAGCGTTTCGAGGCTTACCGCACGCAGTACCCGCTGGAAGCGGCCGAGTTCGAACGCCGCATGGCGGGCGACCTGCTGCCTGCGTTCGCACACCGGCTGCCCGAGCTGCTGGCGGTCATCGCCACCAAGGCCGATGCCTTGGCCACCCGCAAGGCCAGCCAGAACGCGCTGGACGTGCTGGCACCGCTGGTGCCCGAGTTCTTTGGTGGCAGCGCCGACCTCACCGGCTCCAACCTCACCAACTTCAAGGGTTGCGTGAAGGCCGGTCGCGACGCCTGGGGCAACCACCTGAGCTACGGCGTGCGCGAGTTCGGCATGGCCGCCATCATGAACGGCATGGCGCTGCACGGTGGCTACATCCCCTACGGTGGCACCTTTCTCACTTTCAGCGACTACAGCCGCAACGCGATCCGCATGGCCGCGCTGATGAAGCTGCGCGTGATCCATGTGTTCACGCACGACTCCATCGGCCTGGGTGAAGACGGGCCGACGCACCAGTCGGTCGAGCACGTGCCGAGTCTGCGCATCATCCCGGGGCTGGACGTCTGGCGCCCGGCCGATGGCCTGGAAACCGCCGTGGCCTGGGCCTCTTCGATCGAACGCCGTGACGGCCCGAGCGCGCTGTGCCTCTCGCGCCAGAACCTGCCGCGCCTGAGCGACGTGTCGATGGTCGAGAACATTCGCAAAGGCGGCTATGTGCTGGCCGAGGGCGCGAACCCCCAGGCCGTGATCGTGGCCACCGGTTCCGAGACCTCGCTGGCCATGGAGGCGTACGCCACTCTCGCCGCACAAGGCATCAGCACCCGCGTGGTGTCCATGCCGTGCAGCAACGTGTTTGACCGTCAGCCCGAGGCCTACCAGGACAAGGTGCTGCCGCTGTCGCTGCCCACGGTGGCGGTGGAGGCCGCGCACCCGGACTTCTGGCGCAAGTACGTGGGCCGCACCGGCGTGGTGGTCGGCATCGCCACGTTTGGTGAGTCTGCACCCGCGAAAGACCTGTACGCGCACTTTGGCATCACCGCAGCGCGCGTGACCGACGCCGTGCGCACGCTGGTGCACCGCGCTGCGCACCGTCGCGAGCAGCCGCTGCCAGACCAGATCGTCCCTGGAACGCATTGAGACCGCGATGGCCTATCCCTACGATCTGATCCTCTTCGATCTCGATGGCACGCTGATCGAGACCGCGCCGGAAATCGCCGACGCGGTCAACGACACTCTGGTGCATTTCAGTCGGCCACCGGTGACCCAGCAACAGGTGAACGACTGGATCGGTCACGGCACGCGCGAGCTGCTGATCCAGGCGCTGGCCTTCACCGACAAGGTCCCGGCCGACACCATCCGCCACGCCGACAGCTTCCAGCCGATCGAGGCCGAATTCGGCAAACACTACCAGGCGCGCTGCGGCACCCGCAGCCACCTCTACCCGCAGGTGCGCGAAACCCTGCACGCGCTGCGCGCGGCGGGCGTCAAGCTGGCGGTGCTGACCAACAAGGAAGGTCGCTACACCCGGACCGTGATCGACGCGCACCAGTTGGCGCCGCTGTTTGACTGTGTGATCAGTGGCGACACCTTGCCGGTGAAGAAGCCCAACCCGGCCGGCATCGTCGATTGCATGAAGCAGTTCGGTGTGAGCAGTGATCGGGCGCTGTTCGTCGGCGACTCCTCCATCGACGTGGCCACCGCGCGCAACGCCGGCATCACCGTCTGGGCACTGCCCTATGGCTACAACATGGGCGAGCCCATCGAGGCCTGCAACCCCGACCGCGTGATCCCTGACTTTTCGGCGTTGACCGAAGGCCTCGCGACCACCGCCTGATTCCCTTTCGCTCTTTTCATTTCTCTGGAGACAATCACATGACCCTCAAGATCGGCATCAACGGTTTCGGGCGCATCGGTCGCATGGTGTTGCGCGCTGTCGTGCAGGAAGCCGAATTCAAGGACATCGAGGTCGTTGGC
>PNMN01000131.1 GCA_013823655.1 Comamonadaceae bacterium
GCTGGCCGTGGCCAGGTGTGTCTTGCCTGTGTCCGGTCCGCCGATGAGCACCACGTTGTGGGACGCTGGCATTGAAGAGGCGGGTGGGGGATTTTCCGGGGTCTCTAGAGCTGGAATGAAGTATTCCATTATTGAATCGAAAGCGGAAGGCATTCATCCGTTTGTTTTCTGAGCATCCAAAGACTCACGTCAAGTCGTTGAAGAAATCTGATTCAGATCAAGACATTTTCCATGTTGATGGGTGTTTTCCCTAGCGTGGCGCAAAGTGGCTCGTTGCTTGCAAACGGTCACACACCTGTCTGCCCAACGAGCGGAATCAGGTGGCCCCACCAGAACACGGAGACAACCCATGATGGAAACCTTTTACGAGGTGATGCGCCGCAAGGGCATCTCGCGCCGCAGTTTTCTGAAGTACTGCTCGCTCACCGCCACCTCGCTCGGGCTGGCGCCCGCGTTTGTGCCGCAAATTGCGCACGCGATGGAAAACAAGCCGCGCACCCCGGTGATCTGGCTGCACGGGCTGGAGTGCACCTGCTGCACCGAAGCGTTCATCCGTTCGGCGCACCCGCTGGCCAAAGACGTGGTGCTGTCCATGATCTCGCTGGACTACGACGACACCCTGATGGCCGCCGCCGGTCACCAGGCCGAACAGTTGCTGGAAGAGCTGATCGTCAAATACAAAGGCCAGTACATCCTGGCCGTGGAGGGCAACCCGCCGCTGAACGAAGACGGCATGTTCTGCATCCAGTCGGGCAAGCCCTTCCTCGAAAAACTGCAGAAGGTGGCCAAGGACGCCAAGGCGATCATCGCCTGGGGTTCGTGCGCCAGCTGGGGCTGCGTGCAGGCCGCCAAACCCAACCCGACGCAGGCCACGCCGATCCACAAAGTCATCACCGACAAGCCCATCATCAAGGTGCCGGGCTGCCCACCCATCCCGGAGGTGATGACGGGCGTGATCACCTACATGCTGACCTTTGACCGCATTCCCGAGCTGGACCGCCAGGGTCGCCCGAAGATGTTCTACAGCCAGCGCATCCACGACAAGTGCTACCGCCGCCCGCACTTTGACGCCGGCCAGTTCGTCGAGACCTGGGACGACGAGTCCGCGCGTCGGGGCTACTGCCTCTACAAGGTCGGCTGCAAAGGACCGACCACCTACAACGCCTGCTCCACCGTGCAGTGGAACGAAGGCACCAGCTTCCCCATCAAGGCGGGTCACGGCTGCATTGGCTGCTCGGAAGACGGTTTCTGGGACAAGGGCTCGTTCTATGACCGCCTGACCGACATCCATGCCTTCGGCATCGAAGCCAATGCCGATCAGATCGGTGGCACGGCCGCGGCCGTGGTGGGTGCTGCGGTGGCAGCCCACGCCGCCATCACGGTGGCCAAGCGGGCGCGCGACACCTCGCGTGAAAAGTCCAGCACCAACGCCTGAAACGCAACAAGGAAAAGACCATGGGTGCTTACGAAACACAGGGCTTCAAGCTCGACAACACCGGTCGGCGCATCGTCGTCGATCCCGTCACCCGCATCGAGGGTCACATGCGCTGCGAGGTCAACCTCGACAGCAACAACGTGATCCGCAACGCGGTCTCCACCGGCACCATGTGGCGCGGCCTGGAGGTGATCCTCAAGGGCCGCGACCCGCGCGACGCCTGGGCTTTTGTGGAGCGCATCTGCGGCGTCTGCACCGGCTGCCACGCGCTGACCAGCGTGCGCGCGGTGGAGGATGCGCTGGGCATCCAGATTCCGCTCAACGCCTACCTGATTCGCGAGATGATGGCCAAGACGCTGCAGGTGCACGACCACGCGGTGCATTTCTACCACCTGCACGCGCTGGACTGGGTGGACGTGATCTCGGCGCTGAACGCCGACCCGAAGAAGACCAGCGAGCTGCAGCAGATGGTGTCGCCCTCGCATCCGCTGTCCTCGCCGGGCTACTTCCGCGACGTGCAGAACCGTCTGAAGAAGTTCGTTGCGAGCGGTCAGCTCGGCCCCTTTGCCAACGGCTACTGGGGTTCCAAGGCCTATGTGCTGCCGGCCGAAGCCAACCTGATGGCGGTCACGCACTACCTGGAAGCGCTGGATCTGCAAAAAGAGTGGGTGAAGATCCATACCATTTTTGGCGGCAAGAACCCGCACCCGAACTACCTGGTGGGCGGTGTGCCCTGCGCGATCAACATCGACGGCGACGGCGCGGCCGGCGCGCCCATCAACATGGAGCGGCTGAATTTCGTTGAAGCGCGCATCAACGAGATCATCGAGTTCAACAAGAACGTTTATGTGCCCGACGTGCTGGCCATCGGCACCATTTACAAGAACGCCGGCTGGTTGTACGGGGGCGGACTGTCTGCCACCAATGTGGCCGACTACGGCACCTACGAAAAAGTGCAGAACGACCCCGGCACGCAACAGCTGCCCGGCGGCGTGATCCTGGACGGCAACTGGGACAAGATCCACGCCATCGACCCGCGCGACCCCGAGCAGGTGCAGGAATTCGTGAACCACAGTTGGTACAAATACGCCGACGAGTCCAAGGGTCTGCACCCCTGGGACGGCGTGACCGAAGCCAACTACCAGCCCGAGGGTCCGAACTTCAAGGGCACGCGCACCAACATCGAGGCGGTCGACGAAAGCGCCAAGTACTCCTGGATCAAGTCGCCGCGCTGGCGCGGCCACGCGGTCGAGGTCGGCCCGCTGTCGCGCTACATCCTGGGCTACGCCCATGCGATGAAGGGCAACAAATACTGCCAGCGCGTCAAGCAACAGGTCGATGAATCGGCCGTCGCCATCAACAGCGCCATCCCCAAGGCCCTGGGCCTGCCGGAAACCAACTACAGCCTCAAGCAGCTGCTGCCCACCACCATCGGCCGCACCCTGGCCCGTGCGCTGGAGAGCCAGTACTGCGGCGAGATGATGATGGACGACTTCCGCCAGATGGTGCAGAACATCAAGAACGGCGACAGCAGCACCGTCAACGTCGAGAAGTGGGACCCCGCCACCTGGCCCAAAGAGGCCAAGGGCGTGGGCACGGTGGCCGCGCCGCGCGGCATGCTGGGCCACTGGATCAAGATCAAGGACGGCAAGATCGAGAACTACCAGTGCGTGGTGCCCACCACCTGGAACGGTTCGCCGCGCGACACCAAGGGCCAGATCGGCGCCTTCGAGGCTTCGCTCTTGAACACGCCCATGGTCAACCCCGAGCAGCCGCTGGAGATCCTGCGCACGCTGCACAGCTTCGACCCCTGCCTGGCCTGCTCGACCCATGTGATGAGCGAAGACGGCCAGGAGATGGCACGTGTCACGGTGAGGTGAGATGCCACCCCTGCGCCGCTTCGCGTCTTCCCCCCCAGGAGGACCACGCCCTTGGACCGGCAAAGCCGGATCCTTGGCGTGTGCTGGATCGAGGCCCGGCGCCCATCCCTGAATTGAATCCACACGAGGAGACACACATGCAATCGAAACACATCCGTCGCGCCACCGCAGCCGTGCTGCTGACCGCTCTGACAGGCGCCGCGCAGGCCCATGGCGGGCACGGTCCCCATGAGCTGTGGGACATGCTCACCCACGCCTTTGGCGTGGAGCAGCTGCTCGCGCTGTGCGGGGTCGGCCTGGGGGTGGTGGTGGTGCGCGCCTGGCGCGCACGCCGGGCCCAGAGCAAGTCGATGTGACTGCCATTCCCCAAAAGGAGCACGCCATGTCCCCACTGTCTGCCCACGAACTGACCCAGCAGCGCCTGGCCGATGTCACCGGCATCGACGAGAGCGCTGTCTCGCACGGCCAGTCCGTCAAGTCGGTCTATGTGTACGAGGCGCCGGTGCGCATCTGGCACTGGATCAACGCGCTGGCCATCACCGTGCTGGCCATCACCGGCTACTTCATCGGCGTGCCGCTGCCGACCATGCCCGGTGAGGCCAGCGAAAACTACCTGATGGGCTACATCCGCTTCGCGCACTTCACGGCGGGCTACATCCTGGCCGTGGGCCTGGCTGGGCGTGCCTACTGGGCCATCGTCGGCAACCACCACGCGCGCGAGCTGTTCTGGGTGCCGCTGTTCCAGAAAGCCTACTGGCGCGAGGTGTTCACCATGCTCAAGTGGTACGCCTTCCTGATCCCGCAGCCAGGCCGCTACGTTGGCCACAACCCGCTGGCGCGGCTGGCCATGTTCTCGGGTTTCCTGGCGCTGATGATCTTCATGATCGTCACCGGCTTCGCGCTGTACGGTGAAGGCACACAGCCCGGCTCCTGGGCGCACACGCTGTTCACCACCTGGGTGATCCCGCTGTTCGGCCAGAGCCAGGACGTGCACACCTGGCACCGCATGGGCATGTGGGCCATCATCATCTTCGTGATCCTGCATGTGTACGCCGCGATCCGCGAAGACATCATGGGGCGCCAGAGCATCGTGTCCACGATGATCTCCGGCCGCAGAACGTTTAAAGACTGAACACCATGAAGCCGGTGGCCGCCAGCTGGACCAGTCCGCCACGCGGCGTGCCGGTGCGCACGCCGATGCACCCGGGGCGGCTGCTGGCGCGCACCTGCCTGGCACCACTTTCGCTCAACCAGAGCGAGGCGGCCCGGCTGCTGGGCTTGTCGCGCCGACGGCTGCACGAGCTGGTGCATGGCCAGCGCGCCATGTCGCCCGACACCGCCATCCGTTGTGCGCGGCAGTTCGGTATCGACGCCGCCTTCTGGCTGGCGCAGCAGGCCGCCTGGGACAGCTTCCACGCCTGGAAGCGCCTGTCCTCAGGCCTGGCCGTTTCTCCCCCCCGCTGAACCCACACAGGTCTGCCTGCCATGAGCACCATTCCGCCCGAAACCGCCTGTCACCCCGGTGGTGACACCTCGCCCCAGCGCATCGTCGTGCTCGGCATCGGCAACCTGCTGTGGGCCGACGAAGGCTTTGGCGTGCGCTGCATCGAAGCGCTGCAACGCCGCTACGAATTCGCTGAACACGTCAGCCTGATCGACGGCGGCACCCAGGGTCTGTACCTGATCCAGCATGTGCAGGCGGCCGACGCGCTGCTGATCTTCGACGCCATCGACTACGGCCTGGAGCCTGGCACCCTGAAGCAGGTGCGTGACGACGCCGTGCCGCGTTTCATGGGCGCGAAAAAAATGAGCCTGCACCAGACCGGTTTCCAGGAAGTGCTCTCGCTCGCCACGCTGACCGGCAAGTACCCGCAGCACGTGCTGCTGGTTGGCTGCCAGCCGCAGGAGCTGGAAGACTACGGCGGCAGCCTGCGCCCGGTGGTGAAGGCGGCCATGGAAGAAGCCCTGGCCCTGGGCGTGGAGCAGATCGCGCGCTGGGGTGGCCAGCCCGCACCGCGCCGCACGCCGCTGGGTGAGCGCGAGGCCGTGACCATGGACGAGCTGGCGCTGGCCGCCTACGAGACGCAACGCCCGGCCCCGGATGTCGCGTGTCGCGAGGGCGATGAACGCTTCTTTCCATCGAAGGTGAGCTGAACCATGTGCATCGGCATGCCCATGCAAGTCAGCGCCATCGAGCCCGGCCATGCCTGGTGTGAAGGCCGTGGCGAGCGCCGCCGAGTCAATACCGCGCTGGTCGGCACGCTGGTGCCGGGCGACTGGTTGCTGGTGTTCCTGGGCGACGCGCGCGAACGCATCGACGCCACCCGCGCGGCGGAAGTCAACAGCGCACTCGACCTCGTGCTCGGCGCCATGCAGGGCGCTGATGCCAGCGGGGATGCGGGCTTCATCCTGCCTTCCCAGATGACCACCGAGCAGTTGAAGCAGCTCTCTGGTCAGTTCTAAACACCCCCACAGGAGACCTCCATGAACACCGCTGTTGCCACCCCCAGCCGGGCCTTTGCCCTGCCAGAACCCGACACCAACCCCGCGCCGCCGCTGGTGATGCGGCTGGTGCGCGACTTCGGCGCCGCCTGGGTCGATGAAACCAGTGTGGCCGCCTGGAGCGCGGGCGGTGGCGACCGCGTGGTGCTGCTGGCCGGCGATCCGGTGCGTTTCCCTGAGGGCCAGGACGTGGCGGCGGTGTTGCCCGAACTGATGAAGAATTTTCCGAACCGTTTTCAGGTCGCCGTGGTGCCGCGCGACAGCGAGGACGCGGTGGCGCGCCGCTATGGCTCGCAACGCTGGCCGACCCTGCTGTTTTTCCGCGACGGCCAGTACGTCACCGCCATCGCCGGCATGCAGGACTGGGACGTGTACCTGCACGGCGTGGCTGCCGCGCTCGCCATGCCGCCCTCGCGGGCACCCACCATCGGCATCCCGGTGGTGAGCAAGACCGGCGCCAGCGACAGCGGCTGCCATTGAACCCACCGACACCCACCGACACCCAAGGACGTCCCATGAAAGAATTTCCCATTCCTCTCGTCGCCCTCGGCCCGGGTACCCAGGTCGAAGACGAAAAGCTGGACTACGTGCACATGCCCAAAGACATGGACATCTACCGCCCGCCCGTGCTGCCCGAGCCCGAAGACCTGGTCGGGCGCGACGCGGCACGCGCGGTGCTCGGTCAGGTGCTGGCGCTGCTGGACCGCACCGCAGAGCGCGGCCCTGGCGGCCAGGTGTCACTGACCACGCTGCCTGCGCAGGACCTGCGGCTGATCAACCAGATCATGGGCGAGGGCGAGGTCAGCGCCTTGGTGCGCGAAGAAGACGGCGCGCTGGAAGTGCACATCCAGGAAGCGGTGCTGGCGGGCGTCTGGCGACTCTTCACTTTCCGCACCGTGGAGGGCGTGCGCACGCTGATCGACGATGTGCTCGAGGTCGGCCCGGTGCCCGCGCTGCTGCGCGCCATGGCGGTGGACGATGTGTGGCCCCAGGGCGAGATGCCGCATTGGGTCGGCCCGCTGCCGCCCAACGTGCAGAACGCGCCCCTGCTGGTGGAAGAAATCCGTGACCAGGTGGCGGGCTGGAAGCCGGGTCAGGTGCCGCACGTGGTGAACCTGACGCTGCTGCCGGTGACGCCCGAAGACATCGGCTTCCTGGATCACCACCTGGGCACCGGTCGCGTGCTCATGCTCTCGCGCGGTTACGGCAACTGCCGCATCTCCAACACGCGCCTGTCCAACTGCTGGCGCGTGGTGTACTACAACTCGATGGACAAAGTGATCCTCAACACGGTCGAGGTGGTGGACATGCCCGAAGTGGCCATGGCCGCGCCCGAAGACCTGCGCGATTCGCACGGGCGCCTGCTCGACGTGGTGACCTACCTGGAGGGCGTATGAGCCCCCACGCTGCGCCGCTGCGCGGGTCGCTGCCCCCCGAGGGGGCTGATCCGGCTTGGGGCGGCCCGGCGCCGGATCGGGTGAGCGCCGACCGCCCCAAAGACTTCGAGGGCTTTGAAGGCTCGTACCTCGGCAACCGCGAGGTGCTGCGCCCCGGCTCGCGCCTTGAATGCAAGATCTGCTGGTGGGTCTACGACCCGGCCCTGGGCGACCCGCAGTGGCAGATCGCCCCCGGCACGCCGTTCGCGGATCTGCCCGCCCACTGGCGCTGCCCGAACTGCGACTGTGATGCCGAGCAGTTCCTGATGCTGGAGTGATGGACATGGCACACCAGCGCGGACCCTCACCCTCCTTCGACGCGCTCAGGACAGGCCAAGCCTCTCCCGCGAGCGGGAGAGGGGGCTTCACCCCAGCCCTCTGGGAAGAGGGCTGGGGTGAGGGGCCCGCCCAACTGGCCGCGCGCGTGCAGTCGCTCGTGGACTTCTACCACCACGTGCAGACCGAGCGCATGGTGGGCATTCCCTTGCTCAACCCGGCGCTGTCGGTCGAGGCGGTCGGTTTTGCATGGGCGGGGGGTGCTGAAGAAGGGTCAGAGCCGGTGGCCGAAGGCGTGCTGATCACACCCTGGTTCATGAGCCTGCTGCGGCTGCCCGCCGCGAACCTGCCTCACGGCAACCGGGTGACACGCAGCTTCGTGCGCGACTTCGGCAGCGAGCGCTTCGATTTCATCGGTGCGCACGATCCCGCCGTCGGGTACCACGAGACCTGCGCGCTGTTTTCCCCCATGAATGGCTTCACCAGCCAGGACCTGGCGCGCGAGACCGCGCTGGCCTCGCTCGCTCTGACCCGAGCGGCGCCGCCCGAACCGATCACCCCCTTGCCAGCACCCGGCGCCCTGCCGGCGCGCCGCGCCTTCCTGCTCGGTCGCCGGGGAGCGCTCGCGCCATGAACACCACGTTCGCACCCGCCGGGCTCGAAGACCTTGCCGGTCGGCTGCGCGTGTCACCGGGCGCGCCGCTGCCGCTTTGCCTGCGCAGCTCGCGCCAGGACTGGGCTGCGCGCCTGGCGCCGGGCCAGCCGGTGGCGGCCTTGCCCGGTCTGGTCGCCAGCCTGTTCAACCTCTGTGGCCACGCGCACCGCTTGTGCTCATTGCTCGCCATCGATGCCGCAGCGCCCGGCTTGCTGAGCACACCGCCAGCCGTGGCGCAGCGTCTGCGCACCGAGACCGCGCAGGAACACATCCGCCGCATGGGCCTGGACTGGCC
>PNMN01000132.1 GCA_013823655.1 Comamonadaceae bacterium
CGTGCGCGAGGTGCTGATCGAGCTCATCGCCATGCTGCAAGAAAGCCCGCTGCGCCCCGACGGCCGCGCGCTGGCCGACTGGTGGCAGACCATCGAGGGCTGGCGCAGCCGCGACTGCCTCAAGTACGACGACAGCAACCCGGACGTGATCAAGCCGCAGCGCGTGATCGAAACCCTGTGGAACCTGACCCGCGACGCCGACGCCTACGTCACCTCCGACGTCGGGCAGCACCAGATGTGGGCGGCGCAGTACTACAAGTTTGACCGCCCGCGGCGCTGGATCAACTCCGGCGGCCTGGGCACCATGGGCGTGGGCATCCCCTACGCCATGGGCATCAAGCTGGCGCGGCCCGAGAGCGAGGTGTTCTGCGTCACCGGCGAAGGCTCGGTGCAGATGTGCATCCAAGAGCTGTCCACCTGCTTGCAGTACGAAACGCCGATCAAAATTTTGTCGCTCAACAACCGCTACCTCGGCATGGTGCGCCAGTGGCAAGAGATCGAATACTCGGGCCGCTACAGCCACAGCTACATGGACGCGCTGCCCAACTTCGTCAAGCTGGCCGAGGCCTACGGCCACGTGGGCATGCTGATCGAGCGCCCACAAGACGTGGAGCCGGCGCTGCGCGAGGCACGCGCGCTCAAGGACCGCACGGTGTTCATGGACTTTCGCACCGACCCGACCGAAAACGTGTTCCCGATGGTCAAGGCCGGCAAGGGCATCACCGAAATGCTGCTCGGCAGCGAAGACCTTTGAAGCCCGGAACTGGAGTGCAGAGCATGAAACACATCATTTCCGTTCTACTGGAAAACGAAGCCGGCGCGCTGTCGCGGGTGGTGGGGCTGTTTTCGGCGCGCGGCTACAACATCGAGTCGCTCACCGTGGCCCCGACCGAAGACGCGTCGCTGTCGCGCATGACGATCCAGACCGCCGGTTCCGACGAAGTGATCGAGCAGATCACCAAGCACCTCAACCGCCTGATCGAAGTGGTCAAGGTGGTGGACCTGACCGAAGGCGCCTACACCGAGCGCGAGCTGATGCTGGTCAAGGTGCGCGCGGTGGGCAAGGAGCGCGAGGAGATGAAGCGCATGGCCGACATCTTCCGCGGCCGCATCATCGACGTCACCGACAAAAGCTACACCATCGAACTCACCGGCGACCAAGGCAAGAACGACGCCTTCTTGCAGGCGCTCGAGCGCAGCGCGATCCTCGAGACCGTGCGCACCGGCCCCAGCGGCATCGGCCGCGGCGAACGCATTTTGCGGGTCTGAACAGCCCGCTCCAACCCTGTATCACCCCGTATCATCAACCCCCTTTTCATTTGGAGCCTCGAGCATGAAAGTTTTCTACGACAAAGACTGTGACCTCAGCCTGATCAAGGGCAAGACCGTGGCCATCATCGGCTACGGCAGCCAAGGCCACGCGCACGCGCAAAACCTCAACGACAGCGGCGTTAAAGTGGTGGTGGGCCTGCGCAAGGGCGGTGCCTCGTGGGACAAGGTCGGCAAGGCCGGCTTGCAAGTGCAAGAAGTGAACGCGGCCGTGGCCGCCGCCGACGTGGTGATGGTGCTGCTGCCCGATGAGCAGATCGGCGCCGTCTATAAAAACCAGATCGAGCCCCACATCAAAAAAGGCGCTTCGCTGGCTTTTGCCCACGGCTTCAACGTCCACTATAACCAAGTGAACCCGCGCGCCGACCTCGACGTCTGGATGGTCGCCCCCAAAGCCCCCGGCCACACCGTGCGCAACACCTACACCCAAGGCGGCGGCGTGCCGCACCTGGTGGCGGTGCACCAAGACCCATCCGGCAAAGCGCGCGATCTGGCGCTCTCCTACGCCATGGCCAACGGCGGCGGCAAGGCCGGCATCATCGAAACCAGCTTCAAAGAAGAGACCGAGACCGACCTCTTTGGCGAGCAAGCCGTGCTCTGCGGCGGCGCGGTCGAGCTGGTGAAAATGGGCTTCGAAACCCTGACCGAAGCCGGCTACGCCCCCGAGATGGCCTACTTCGAGTGCCTGCACGAGCTCAAGCTGATTGTCGATCTGATGTACGAAGGCGGCATCGCCAACATGAACTACTCGATCAGCAACAACGCCGAGTTCGGTGAATATGTCACCGGCCCCGAAGTCATCAACGAGCAGTCGCGCGCGGCCATGCGCAATGCCTTGAAGCGCATCCAAAACGGCGACTACGCCAAGATGTTCATCCAAGAAGGCAGCCTGAACTACCCGAGCATGACGGCGCGGCGGCGCAACACGGCGGCACACCCGATCGAGGTCGTGGGCGGGCAACTGCGCGCCATGATGCCCTGGATCGCCAAAAACAAGCTGGTGGACCAGAGCCGCAACTAAAGTCTAGTGGCTTCGGGCTTGGGGCCAGCCGACCATGCTGCGCTTGTTGCACCGGCTGCCCCTACCCACCCTGTGCGCCGTCTGCCGCACGTGGGGCCGCGAAGCCGTCTGCCCCGACTGCTGCGGCCAGTACGCGCGCTTGCTGCCGCGCTGCCCGCAATGCGCCTTGGCGCTGGCACCGGGGCTGGCGCTGTGCAGTCGCTGCACCGAAGCCGGCCCGGGCCCGCTGGCGCAGTGCGTGGCGCGCGTGAGCTACGAGTGGCCGTGGGTCGATGTGGTGGCGCAGTTCAAGTTTCGCGCCCAACCCGCCTGGGCCCATGCGCTGGCGCAGCTGATGCTGCAAAACCCGCTGGCGCACGATCTGCTCACGCAGGCCGACGGCCTGCTGCCCATCCCCCTCAGCCCGGCCCGGCAGGCCGAGCGCGGCTACAACCAGGCGTGGGAGCTGGTGCGCGAGTTGCAGCGCGCAAGCGGCCTGCCGGCCTTGCCCACGGCCCTGCTGCACCGCGAGACCCAGCAGGTGCAGCACGAACTGGGCCGCGCCGCGCGCCTGGCCCATGCGCAGCAGGCCTTTGCCGTCAACCCGCGCCAGCGCAGCGCGCTCAAGGGTGGGCACTGGGTGCTGGTCGATGACGTGCTCACCACCGGGGCCACGCTGCAAGCCGCCGCCCGGCACCTGCTCGACGCCGGCGCCGCCCGCGTCAGCGCCTTGGTGTTTGCCCGCACCCCGACGCCGCTGCAAGGGGGCGACGAAACCCAGGCCGAAGCCGAGCTCAATCGCCTCGATTAAGTGCGCAAGCAAAGGCGGGGGCTTACCGTCATGGCACTCGGTTAAGCCCAAAACGCATGGAATCAGGGACGCATGGAATCAGGGTGCGTTGCGCACCAGGCCGAGCCGTGCCATGTGCCTGAAAATCGTGCTCCGGCCATGGTGAACCCCCGTGGGGTTAAGGGCTGGGGCGCTGGGGGCAGTCGGCCTCATGCCGTCCGCTGCGCGGCCAAAAATCGGCCAACAGCCCCCAGCGCCCCAGCCCCGCGCGCTGGGATAAGCCGGTGCGCCTAGGCTGTGCTCACATAAAATGAGCTCGCCGGCAAGCGCTACCCCTTCGGTTTGTACTATTGCTGGCATATTTTTCAGGGAACCGCATGTCCGAACTCAACTTCAAGGGCAAGGAGTTTGTCTTCAACCACCATCTGGCGGTGCCGCACCGGCCTCTGGTGCCCGACGCAGCCAAATCCATCGGCACGCCGCGCCTAGACGGCAACCTCGTGATTCACGGCGACAACTTGCACGCTTTGAAGTCGCTGCTGCCCATGTATGCCGGCAAGGTGGATTGCGTGTTCATCGACCCGCCCTACAACACCGGCAACGAAGGCTGGTGCTACAACGACAACGTCAACAGCCCCATGATGCAGGAGTGGCTGCGCTCCAACCCCATCGGCATCGAGGACGGGCTGCGCCACGACAAATGGTGCGCCATGATGTGGCCGCGGTTGCGGCTGCTGCATGAGTTGCTGGGCGAGGCCGGCAGCATCTGGATCACGCTGGACGACAACGAGGTGCACCGGGCGCGCTCGATGCTGGACAGCATCTTTGGCGAGAGCAACTTTGTGGCCACGTGCATCTGGCACAAAAACTTTTCGCCCAAGCCCTCCGCGCAGTTTTTCTCGGAAGACCACGACTACCTGTTGGTATATGCCAAGAACAAGGAAATCTGGCGTCCCAATCTCTTGGAGCGCACAGAAGACATGGATGCGCGTTTCACCAACCCAGACAATGATCATCGTGGTCCTTGGATGTCTGGCGATATCTCTGCTAGAAACTACTACGGGGAGGGGAGTTATTCCGTTACTGCCCCGTCCGGCCGAGTTATTGATGGCCCTCCCTCTGGTCGCTATTGGACTGTGTCTCAGGCAAAGTTTTTGGAGATGGATCGCGACAAGCGTATCTGGTGGGGCGAGGAAGGAGACAACCGGCCAAGGTTGAAGCGCTTCCTAACAGACGTTCAGCAGGGACGAGTTCCGCAAACATTGTGGCGTTTTCAAGAGGTGGGTCATACCCAAGACGCCAAAAAGGAGTTGCTGTCGATCCTTGACTTTGCTAGTTCTGACGATGTTTTCGTTACCCCCAAGCCTGTCGGTCTGTTGCGCCGCATTCTCGACTTGGCCACCACCGAGCACTCGATCGTGCTGGACTCCTTTGCCGGCTCTGGCACCACAGCTCATGCGGTGCTGGCGGCGAACAAGGCCGACGGTGGTGAGCGCAAGTTCATCCTCGTGGAGTGTGAGGACTATGCCGACTCATTAACTGCCGAGCGCATACGTCGCGTCAGCCAGGGCTACGCCTACCAGGGGAACCACCGAGTCGAGTTGATGCAAAGGTCCCTGACCTTCACCGACTTGAGGAACGCCGACCGACTGTTGCACGACATCGCGGCGATCGAAAACCTCGAAGGCTCGCAATACGATAGGCTGGAGAAGAAGGTCAAAGACGGCGTGCTGCTGGTGGAGGGCGTCAAACAGATCACCGAGCGCATGGAGGGCCTGGGCGGCGAGTTCACCTACTGCACCCTGGGTGCAGCGGTGGACATGGACCGGATGCTGACCGGCGAACACCTGCCATCGTTCGACCAGTTGGGGGCCTTGCTGTACCACATGGCCACCAACGAGGCCATGCAACCCGCTGCCTTAGCGCTGGATCAGGCCGCGGGTATTGGCTACCTTGGCGAGTCCGCCCAGTACCACGTCTGGCTGATTTACAAGCCGGAGCTGCAGTTTTTGCAGTCGCGCGAGGCCGCTCTGACCATGGCCAAGGCGCAGGCTTTTGTGGCCGCCAAGCCCGGCAAAAAGCAACTGGTGTTTGCCCCGGCCAAGTTTGTGTCGCAAAGGTTGCTGGGCGCGGCCGGCCTAGCCGTGGAGTTTGCCCCGCTGCCGTGGGCGCTCTACCGCGCCGAGAGGGGCTGACATGGCATTGCGCGATCTGGACTACCAGGGCCGCGTGCTCGCTGCACTCGATGCGTATTTGGCCGCGCTGTCGGCTCAGAAGCAGCGGGCCGACAAGATCGCTGCTTCCAACGTGGGCGAAGACGACCCCGACCTGATACGGCCTGTGCCCGACTTCCCCAAGGAGGCATGGGCAGCCATGGCCGCAGCCAACCGCTTGCCTCCATCCCGGCAAGGCATCCCGTTTTCTGAGCGGCTGGATGGTGTCGGCCGGCCTGTGCCCAATGTGGTGTTCAAAGTACCCACCGGGGGCGGCAAGACCTTTTTGGGCGTGGCCGCGCTGTCCAAGATTTTCGGCACCTACCTGGGGCAGAGCCGAGGCTTTGTGCTGTGGATTGTGCCCAACGAGGCCATCTACACCCAGACCAAGCGCCAACTCGTCAGCCGGCAGCACCCGTTGCGGCAAATGCTGGACGTGCTTTCGGGTAATGCAGTGCGCATTCTGGAAAAAGACGACCATTTAGACGCCCGCGATGTGGCGCAGCACCTGTGCGTGATGCTGTTGATGTTGCAGTCGGGCAACCGCGAAAACAAGGATTCGCTGCGCATGTTCCGCGACCGTGGCGACGTGGTGGGTTTCTTCCCACCCGAGGGCGACCAAGAAGCGCACGCCGAAGCCTTAAAGCGCACGCCCAACCTAGATATCTACGACCTGGCAGGCGCGGCCTACTCGTGGCCCCAAGTCAAGGATTCGTTGGGCAACGCCTTGCGGCTCATCCGCCCGGTGGTCATCATGGACGAGGGCCACAGGGCCGTGTCCCCTCTGGCCTACAAAACCCTGTACGGCTTCAACCCGTGCTTTGTGCTGGAGCTGACCGCCACGCCCAAAGACGTGGCCGCCACCAACGGGCGCAACCCCACCACGGCACGGCACGCCAACGTGCTGGTGGAAGTCAGCGGCATCGACCTGGACCGGGAGGGCATGATCAAGATGCCCATGAACCTTGACCCGCGCGCCGGAACCGACTGGCGCAACACCTTGGCCGCCGGATTGGAGCGCCTGAACCTGCTGGATACCACGGCACGGCGGTTTCAAGCCGACAGTGGGCGCTACATCCGCCCCATCCTGCTGGTGCAGGTAGAACGCACCGGGCAGGACCAACGCGATGGCACCCGCGTGCACGCGCTGGACGTGAAGCAGTGGCTGACCACGGTGGGCGCTGTGGACGAGGCGGAAATCGCCATCAAGACGGCCGACACCAACGATCTGGCCGACCCCGAGAACACCGACCTGATGAGCCCGCTCAACCGGGTGCGCGTGATCATCACCAAGCAGGCCTTGCAAGAGGGCTGGGACTGCCCCTTTGCCTACGTGCTGTGCGCACTGGCCGCCAGTGCCAACCTAGCGGCCATGACGCAGCTGGTGGGGCGCATTCTGCGGCAACCCCATGCAGAAAAGACGGGCGTGCCCGCATTGGATGAGTGCTACGTCATCACCCACCACGCCAACACCGCCGAGGTGCTGGACGCCATCAAAAAGGGCCTGGAAGAGGAGGGCATGGCCGATCTGGTGAAGGAAATCAAGACCCCTGACGGCAGCGGCGGGCGCGAGCCGCGCCCCATACAGCGGCGCCCTGTGTTTGCCCAGCGGGAGATCTTCCTGCCCTTGGTGTTGCGCGTGCTCGACGGCACAGTCCGCCCGCTGGACTATGAAGAGGACATCCTGTACGCGCTGGACTGGTCTGACTTGGATGTCACGCCGTTCGTGCAGCGCATTCCTTTGAACGCCGCAGGCGCGGACCGGCAAATGCGCCGGATTCGCTTGGTCGAGCAGGGGAGCGAGCGCATTGTCGATGAGGCCGCTGAGGACAGCCAAGAAGTGCTGCGTCTAGACATCCCCTACGCCGTGCGCATGGTTTGCGACATCGTGCCCAACCCCTGGTGGGGCCGCGCCCTGATTGGCCAAGTGCTAGACGGTTTGCGCCTGCGTGGTTTCACTGATGCCAAACTGGGCGAGATTGCCGGTCTGGTGATTGAAGCGCTGCGCCAGTGGCTGGAAACCCAGCGCGACGCCATGGCCGAAGCCCTGTTTCGTGCCGAGGTGCACGCCGGGCGCATTCAATTCCGGCTGCGGACGGACGGCAAGAACTGGCGCATGCCGCTCCAAGCCGAGACCTATGAGCCCGTGGGTGCGGATCAGTTGCTTGGGGCCAGCGGGGGTCCGCTGGCCAAGAGTTTGTTCTCTCCCATCTACAAGGGCGATTTTTCGAGTCCGGACGAGCGCGATGTTGCGGTGTACCTCGATGCGGAACAGGCCCTGCAATGGTGGCACCGCAACGTGGCCCGCAGCCACTATGCGCTGCAAGGCTGGCGGCGCGAGAAGGTTTACCCCGACTTCATTTTTTCGGTTCAGCACGAAGCCCACGCCAGCCGCGTGGTGGTCTTGGAAGTGAAGGGCCAGCACCTGGCGGGCAACGACGACACCGAGTACAAAAAGGCCGTGTTGCAGCTCATGACCTCGGCTTTTGGCGTGGACCAGGGCGAACGGGTGGGCGAGTTGGAGCTGGAGCTTGCGGGGCAGCCGAGCGTGGTGTGTGATTTGGTGCTGCTGCCCCATTGGAAAATCGAACTACCCGAATACTTAGCTGCAACCGGTGCCACAGGCCTGCAATCCTAGCCAGCAGAGCAACTTATCCCCCCATGTTCAACCTCGTCCTGGTTCACCCCGAAATCCCGCCCAACACCGGCAACGCCATCCGCTTGAGCGCCAACACCGGCTGCGCCCTGCACCTGATCGAGCCGTTGGGTTTTGCCATGGACGACAAGCACCTGCGCCGCGCCGGGCTGGATTATCACGAGTACGCCGCCGTGCGCCGCTATGCCGACTGGGCCGCGTTTTTGGCGCAGCAGCAGCCGGATCCGCAGCGGCTGTTTGCGTTCAGCAGCCTGGCGCAGCGCTCGGCCTTCGAGCCGCGTTACGCGCCCGGCGACTGCTTCGTGTTTGGTTGCGAGACGGCCGGTTTGCCGCCCGAACTGCTGGCGCAAATCGCGCCGGCGCAGCGCCTGCGCCTGCCGATGCGGCCGGGCCAGCGCAGTCTGAATTTGTCCAACGCGGTGGCGGTGGTGGCTTTTGAA
>PNMN01000133.1 GCA_013823655.1 Comamonadaceae bacterium
TGAAGCGGGCCACGGCGCGGCTGCCGTCGGACCGGGCTGGGCCTTGCTGGATGTAGCCGTAGGCGGTGCTGGGGAAGCTGGGCACCACGCCAAAGGTGACGATGGCGCCGGCTTCGGCGGCCGGCACGCCCTGGCGGATGGTCTTGGCAAAGGCGCTGGCGTCGGGGATGTGGTGGTCGGCCGGGCAGATCAGCAGCAGCGGGTCGTCGTTGCCGTGCTGGGCCAGCAGCGCGGCCAGGGCCATGGCCGCAGCGGTGTTGCGCGCGGCGGGCTCCAGCAGCACCTGGCTGCCGGGTCGGTCGCCCAGGGCGTCGGCCACCAGGAAGCGGTGGTCTTCGGCGGCCACGCAGATCACCGGGTTGTCACACCAGGCCAGGCGCTCCAGCGTGAGCTGGAGCAGGCTGCGCTCGCCCACCAGTGGCACGAACTGCTTGGGGAAGCTCTGGCGGCTGAGCGGCCACAGCCGCGTGCCTGAGCCGCCGCAAAGGACAACCGGTGTGATGGTGCTGGGGGTGCGGGTGCTCATGGTGGGGCGGGTCGGCGTGCGTTGGGGGGTGGGGGCTTACTTGGGCGACCGGGCCTGGCCGGGAAGCGGCTGCACGGCGGGCGCCAGCGGTGCGGCGTCGCTGTCGGGCAGCGGGTGCTGCTGGGCGCGGCGGGCCAGGAACTGGTAGCTCAGGTGGTACCACAGCACACACGCCAGCAGCGCGGCCATGGCGGCCCACACCGGGGCTCTTTCCAGCGCCACGGCCAGGCTGGCGGGCAGGGCGGCGAAGAGCCACATCAGGGGCGACACGGCGGCGTTGCGAAAGCGCGGCTTCCAGTGCGGGAGCCAGCGCATGATCAGCTGCGTCTTGACCAGGCTGTGCAGGTGCAGGCTGTCGGGAGCGCCGGTGGGCTGGCGCTGGCGGCGGCGGCGCCACATGCTGTAGAGCACTTCGGTCACCGGGTAGGCGCAGGCCAGCAGCACCACCCAGGGCGACACACTGGGGTGGCGCATGAGCAGCAGCACCGCCAGCCAGGCCAAGGCAAAACCCACCAGGTAGGCGCCGCCATCGCCCAGGAAAATCTTGCCCAGCGGAAAGTTCACCAGCCAGAAGCCGAGCACGGCGGCACCCAGCAAGGCGCAGGTGCTGGCCAGCACCGCGTCGCCTTCCAGCCCGGCGATGCTGCCCAGCGCCGCCAGGATGATCAGCACCGTGCCGCTGGACAGGCCGTTGAAGCCGTCGATGATGTTGACGGCATTGGCCACGCCGGCCACCGCAAACGCGGTGAACAGCACCGCCGCAGGCCCCCAGGCCAGCAGGTGCTCGTCGACCAGCGGAATGCCGACCCGGTTCAGGGCGATGCCGGTGAGCCAGCAGGCCAGGCCACCGCTGACCATGGTGGCCAGCAGGCGTTCACGCACGCCCACTTTTTTGGTGATGTCTTCCAGCAGGCCTGCGGCAAAGGCGGGCAGGCTGGCGATCAGCAGGGGTTGCAGCAGGGTCTTGACTTCCGCGCTGGCCAGGCTCCAGGCCGCCACCAGGCCCGCGGCCACGCCCACGCCGCCAATGCGGGGCGTGGGTTTGGTGTGGAACTTCTGCACGCCGGCCGCGTGGTCCAGGCTGTAGCGACCGTGCCAGTTTTTGGTCAGCACCAGCAGCAGGCTGGTCCCCAGCGAGACCCACAGCGCAGCCAGCACAAAGTCGGGCATGTCTGGGCTCGCTCAGGTGGTGCGCGGGCGCCGCCCCAGGGCGCGGGCCCAGGCGGCGCGCAGGCGACGCAGTTTCTGGGCAGACGCTTCGTCTTGTGCCGCGTTGCGCAGCGCCTGCCGCACAAACACGAACAGCAGCAGCGCAAAACCGCTGGCCAGCCCGGCCAGCCCGGCCATGAGTGATTTTTTGGGTGCGATGGGGTGCTCTGGCAGGCTGGGATGCTGTTCAAAAGCCTCCACACCAAAGCCGTCGAGCTGCCGGTTGAGTTCCAGCAGGGTTTTTTCAAGCCCCATGCGCTGTTGCGACAGGGTGGTGTAAGCGCGCACCGCGTTGTCGCTCTCAGGCCCGGCGCTGGTTTTGTCGAGGTTGTTGGCGATGCGCTCCAGCGTCGCGTTGAGTTCGCTGATCGACGCCTTGACCAGGGGGATTTCGAGCTGGATGTTTTTCAGCGTGGCGCCTTTGGGCAGGCTGTGCTGGCGGAACGCTTCGATCAGGGCGGCGTTCAGTTGCTGCGCCTGCGCCGCGCTGGGTGCCTGCACCTTGAGCGTGACCAGTTCGCTCTTTTTATTGAAGCTGACGCTGATGCTCTGGCGCAGGGCCGACAGCGCCTGTTCGGGGCTGCCGGCCTGGGCGGTGATCCAGGGCGTTTGCTGGAGCAGCGGTTTCAGCACGTCGTTGGACGTGAAGCTGGGCACCGTGGTTTCCTTTAGCCGCAACCAGGCTTCGCTTTCGTAGCTGCTGGGCAGCGTAAATGACAGGCCCAGCGTGGCCAGGGCGATCACGAGCGGACCAAGAACCAGGAGCCGGATGTTTTCTGCCACCACCAGCAGCAGGTCGAGCAGGCTGATCTCGTCGTCCGGGTCGGCGGCTTGCGCATTCATGTGGGGCTGGGGCTCGTTCATGGGGGTGTCGTTCATCGGCTGGCTTGTTGGCTGGAGCCGCCAAAACGGCGGTCGCGCAGGCGGAACCAGTCGATGGCGGCGTCCAGCGAGGCGGGGGTGAAGTCGGGCCACAAGGTGTCGGTGAAATACAGCTCCGTGTAGGCCATCTGCCAGAGCAGGAAGTTGCTGACGCGGGATTCGCCACCGGTGCGGATGAGCAGATCGGGGTCGGGCGCGTAGGCCATGCTGAGGTAGGGCTTGAGGCTGTGTTCGTCCAGCCCGCAGGCTGCGCCGCCCGGGTGCTCGTTCATCCAGGCGCGCGAGGCTTGCAGCATGTCCCAGCGCCCGCCGTAGTTGGCGGCGATGGTGAGGGTGATGCGGGTGTTGTGCGCGGTTTTTGCCTGGGATTCGCGCAAGAGCCGCTGCAGGCGGGCGTCGAAGGCGCTGAGGTCGCCCACCACCTTGAGGCACACGCCGTTGGCGTTCATGTCGCTCACCTCTTTTTCGAGGTAGTGAACGAACAGGCCCATCAGGCTGCTGACTTCTTCGACCGGGCGGCTCCAGTTCTCGGTGCTGAAGGCGAACAGGGTGAGGTAGCGGATGCCGCGGTCGGAGCAGGCTTGCACGATGTGGCGCACCCGGCGTGCACCGCTGGCGTGCCCGATGGCCTTGGGCATGCTGCGCTGGCTGGCCCAGCGGCGGTTGCCATCCATGACGATGGCGATGTGTTGGGGTGCGCTCGGACTGACGGGGAACGGGACGACGGTCATGAAAACGTGTTTCCTCTGGACGTTTGCCATGTGTTCATGACAAAAAGATGCTCTTTTGGAGAGCGTCTCAACCGGCCCGCTGCATTGAAATAGGTATGGGGCCGGATAGACTGCCGATTGTAATGGTGTGGTTTTCTGGGTTTGATGAATGGGCGGTCTGATGGAACAGAAAAAAGGCGTTGGCAGCGGTGTTTCAAAGGCGGTGTTTCCCGTTGGCGGGCTGGGGACGCGCTTTTTACCGGCGACCAAGGCGATCCCGAAGGAGATGCTGCCGGTGGTGGACAAGCCGCTGATCCAGTATGCGGTGGAGGAGGCTTATGCGGCGGGCATTCGCCAGATGATTTTTGTGACGGGCCGTCACAAACGGGCCATCGGTGACCACTTTGACGTCGCCTTTGAGCTGGAGTACGAGCTGGAGCGGGGCCACAAGACGGAGCTGTTGGCGCTGGTGCATGCGATCAAGCCGGACGACATGGACTGTGTGTTCGTCCGCCAGCCCCGGCCGCAGGGGTTGGGGCACGCGGTGCTGTGTGCCGAGAGCGTGGTGGGGAAAGAACCCTTTGCGGTGTTGCTGGCCGACGACCTGATGCTGGGGCGCGAGCAGCGGTCTGGCGGGCCGACCATCTTGCAGCAGATGGTGCGGGCCTACGAAGCCCACCCGGGCACGGTGCTGGCGGTGCAGGACGTGCCGCGCCAGGACACCCGGCGCTACGGCGTGGTGGATGTGCACGGTGTGAACGAGACGTTGGCCGAGGTGTTCGGCATGGTGGAGAAGCCGGTGCCGGAGGTGGCGCCGTCCACGCTGGCGGTGGCGGGGCGCTACATCCTCACGCCCGCGGTGTTCGACAGCATCCGCCGCCAGCCGCGCGGCGCGGGCGGGGAAATCCAGCTCACCGACGGCATTGCCGCCCTGATCGGCACCGAGAAGGTGTATGCCTTCCGCTACGACGGCGTGCGCTACGACTGCGGCAGCAAAGAAGGTTTTCTGGAGGCCACGATCGACCTGGCGCTGGCCAATCCGGCGCTGAGTGCGGCGCTGCGCGCGCACATGCTCAAGGCGCTGGGCTGAGGCGACAACGAACGCGCTTCAGCGCCCGATCAGGAACACCGCAGGCAGCTCCAGCGGGAGCGCGCCGGGCACCGGTTTGCGGGCTTTCCATTCGCTGACCAGCGCGCTGCGGGTGGCCTGCTGGCCCAGGGTGAGGCCGCTGCTGACCGCCAGCCGGGTGTGCGGGTGCAGGTGCTGCAGCAGCGCCTGCAGCAGGGCGGCGTTGCGGTAGGGCGTCTCGATCAGGATTTGCGTCTGCCCGGTCTTGAGCGCCAGCACTTCCAGTTCGCGCAGCCGCCGCGCCCGCTCGGCAGGTTCTTGCGGCACGTAGCCGACGAACGCAAAGCTCTGCCCATTCAGGCCGCTGGCCGCCAGTGCCAGCATCAGCGACACCGGGCCGACCAGCGGAACCACCGGCACGCCCAGCGCGTGGGCAGCGCGCACGATGGAGCTGCCCGGGTCGGCGATGGCGGGCATGCCGGCTTCGCTGACCAGACCGAGGTCGTGCCCCGCCAGAGTGGGGGCCAGCAGCTGCCGCGCCTCCTGGTCGCTGGCGGCGGCGGGCACATGGTCGCCCTTTTTGTGGGCATGGCGCGGCAGTTCGGTGATGTGTTGCGCCTGCAGGGGCAGGGCCAGCGGCACCACCGCATCGACCCGCTTGAGAAAAGCGCGCGTGCTTTTGGCGTTTTCCGTCACCCAGTGGGTGAGCCGGGCGGCGGTGGCCAGGGTTTCATGGGGCAGCCACTGGCCGATGGTTTCGTTGCCTGCCCCTGGGCTGCAGCCAAAGTCGAGCGGCGTGGGCACCAGGTACAGGCTGCCGGTGCGCGGCTCACCGGCGGGGGTGTGTGAGGGCTTGCTCACAGAACATGCACGCCAGCGGCGCGGATCATGCGGCAGGTGCGGATGAGCGGCAGGCCCACCAGGGCGGTCGGGTCGTCGTTGTCGATGCGTTCCAGCAGCGCGATGCCCAGGCCTTCGCTCTTGGCGCTGCCGGCGCAGTCGTAGGGCTGTTCGGCGCGCAGGTAGTGTTCGATCTCGGCGTCGCTCAGCGGGCGGAACACCACGCTGACCGGCGCCAGATCGACCTGCTCGAACCCGCTTTCCAGGCAGACCACGGCCAGCGCGGTCTGGAACACCACGGTCTGGCCGCGCAGGCGCTGCAGCTGGGCCACGGCGCGCTCGTGGGTGCCGGGCTTGCCCAGCGGTTCGCCGTGCAGATCGGCCACCTGATCGCTGCCGATCACCACCGCCGACGGGTGGCGGCGGGCCACCTCGCGCGCCTTGGCCAGCGCCAGCCGCCGGGCCAGGCCGGCGGGTGTTTCGCCGGGCTGCGGGGTTTCGTCCACCTGCGGGCGGTCGGTGTCAAACGGAATGCGCAGGCGCGACAGCAGTTCCCTGCGGTAGCGTGAAGTGGATCCCAGGATCAGGGGGCGGCTTGGTGGGGTGGGGCGGGCTGGCATCCGGGTATTTTCCCCGCATTCTTTTACACTGCCCGCATGAAACCCAACCCCAAAGCAAGCTGGAACGCTGACCGCCTGGATGTGCGCGCGTTTGCCCAGGCCGGAGCCTGTCTGGAAGCCCAGGAGCCGCTGTCGCGGTTCGGGCGTTTGTCTGGGGAAATGATGCCCGGCGCCGCCGATGCCGCCCGTGCCGTGGCCTGGCAGGCGCGGGGCGAGTTGCGCCCGGCGGCCAGCGGGGGCGAGTCGGCGGTCTGGCTCCAGCTGACGGCGCGCACGGTCGTACCGCTGTCCTGCCAGCGCTGCCTGGGCGCTGCCGAGACGCCCCTGGAGGTGGATCGCTGGTTCCGCTTTGTGGCCGACGAAGCCACCGCCGAGCAGGAAGACGACGAATGCGAAGAAGATGTGCTGGCGCTGGAGCCCCGGCCCAGCCTGCACGAGCTGCTGGAAGACGAGCTGCTGATGGCCTTGCCGCTGGTGCCCATGCACGACACCTGCCCCGAGCCGGTGGTGATGCAGGCGGGCGATGCCGCGCTCCTGAACGAGGCCGAGCCGGTGCCGCGCAGGCATCCGTTTGCCGAGCTGGCCAAGCTCAGGAAATGACCCGCCCACCGGCGATTGAAAGACTGGCACGCTTCGGGCTATAATCCTTGGCTTTGCGCTGGCATCCATTCGCACCTTGGTGTGCGAAAGCAGTCCGGAAACATTCCGGGATCAGGCGCACCCCTAGACCCTACCGATTTCAGGAGCCCTCCATGGCCGTCCAGCAAAACAAAAAGTCCCCCTCCAAGCGCGGCATGCACCGTTCGCACAATGCACTGAACGTGCCCGGTATCGCGGTCGAGTCCACCACCGGCGAAACGCATCTGCGTCACCACATCAGCCCCAATGGCTTCTACCGTGGCCGCCAGGTGCTGAAAAACAAGTCCGAAGCCTGAATTGACGGTGGGCTTCCAGCCTGGTCGCGGTGTCGCGCTGGGCGAGGAGGTCGCGGCAATGGCCCAGGCCCGCATGCCCCATGCGGGCTTTTTTCATTTTGTGGCGCTGTGAGCGCCAGCACCGGAATTTCGTCATGATCACCATCGCTGTGGATTGCATGGGAGGCGATGTCGGCCCGGCGGCCACGCTGCCTGCCTGCGCGGCGTTTCTGTCCAGTCATCCGCAGGCCCAGCTGGTGCTGGTGGGGTTGCCGGGTGCCTTCCAGAACTGGCCCCAGTTGCTCAACAACGTGCGTTGCCGCGTGGTGCCCGCCAGCGAGGTGGTGGCCATGGACGACCCGGTGGAGGTGGCGCTGCGCAAGAAAAAGGACTCGTCCATGCGGGTCGCGATCCAGCAGGTCAAGTCGGGCGCTGCCCAGGCGGCGGTGTCGGCCGGCAACACCGGCGCGCTGATGGCGATTTCCCGCTACGTGCTCAAGACGCTCGATGGCATCGACCGCCCGGCCATCGCATCCCAGTTGCCGAACGCGCGCGGCGGGGGCACCACGGTGCTGGACCTGGGGGCCAACGTGGACTGCACGGCAGAGCACCTGCTGCAGTTCGCCGTCATGGGCTCTGCGCTGGTGGTGGCCATCACCGGGAAGGCAGAACCCACCGTCGGTTTGCTCAATGTCGGTGAAGAGGTCATCAAAGGCAGCGAAGTCATCAAAAAAACCGGCATTTTGCTGCGAAATGCGTCCAACACCGGTGATCTGAATTTTTTCGGCAATGTCGAAGGGAACGACATCTTCAAGGGCACGACCGACATCGTGGTGTGCGATGGTTTCGTTGGCAACGTTGCGCTCAAGACCAGCGAGGGCCTGGCGGCGATGGTCGGCACTTTCCTCAAGCAAGAGTTCTCGCGCAACATTTTTACGAAATTTGCCGCCATCATTGCCTATCCTGTCTTATCGGCCTTTAAAAAGCGTGTCGATTACCGCCGCTACAACGGCGCGGCGCTGCTGGGCTTGCGCGGCCTGGTCTTCAAGAGCCATGGCTCGGCCGACGAGATGGCTTTTGAGACGGCGTTGAACCGGGCGTATGATGCAGCCCGCAACAACCTGCTGGACCGTGTCCGCCTCCGCATCGCCAGCGCAGCGCCCTTTCTGCTGCCTCCCGATGCCTCTGCCAACGGCGGCGCGGCGCCAGCGCCACATTGATGAAACGCTATTCCCGTATTACCGGCACCGGCAGCCATCTGCCGCCGCGCCGGGTGACGAATGCCGACCTGGTGGCCGAACTCGCTGTCCGGGGCATCGAAACATCGCATGACTGGATCGTGGAGCGCACGGGTATCCAGGCGCGCCATTTCGCCGCCCCCGATGTGGCCTGCAGCGACATGGCCCTGGACGCCTCTCGCCATGCCTTGCAGGCGGCCGGTCTGGACGCGCAGGACATCGACCTGATCATCGTCGCCACGTCCACGCCGGACATGGTGTTTCCGTCCACGGCCTGCATCTTGCAGAACAAGCTGGGCGCCATCGGCTGCCCGGCCTTTGACGTGCAGGCGGTGTGCAGTGGTTTTGTGTATG
>PNMN01000134.1 GCA_013823655.1 Comamonadaceae bacterium
TCCGTCAAAATATTTCGGGGTTTTACCGAGCTATCCTGAACCGCCAGGGGCTTTGCAACCCCCCTGAGCCCCACCAACCACTGCTTGCTCCACCGCTTGCCTCGCCGTGAAGCGACGCCGTGATCAGCGAAGCCTTGCAGTATACAACAGATTTTTTGCGGTTGTCAAAGAGAGCATGGAAAAAGTTTCTGTGTGAACAACCACCGCTCTGGTTACCGTCCATGTTCCGAGTGCTGCGGTCCCGTGCCCTGTGAAGTTCAGGGGCCAAGGATAATCAAGGCACTTTTGGCTCCGACTCTCTCATGGCACTCATCACCTTGCAGGATGCGCAACTGGCTTTTGGCCACGTGGCGCTGCTCGATCACACCGATTTCGCTCTCGAAGCTCAGGAAAGGGTGGGGCTGATCGGGCGCAACGGCACGGGCAAGTCCTCGTTGCTCAAGATATTGGCGGCACTGGAGAAGCCCGATGACGGAACCCTGCAGACACAGACCGGGTTGCGCGTGGCCTATGTGCCGCAGGAGCCCATACTGGATCTGCAGAGCACCGTGTTCGAGGCGGCCAGCGTGGGCCTGGCCGACGCACGTGCGGCACGCGATCTCTATTTGAGCGGCGCCGACGGACTGGACCTGGATGCGCTGCAGAACCGCATCGAGGCGCTGGACGCCTGGAACTGGGAGCAGCGCGTCGAAGAGACGCTGCACCGGTTGCACCTGGAGGGCGAAGTGATCGTGGGTCAGCTCTCGGGCGGCAACAAGAAGCGCGTGGCACTGGCGCAGGCGCTGGTGAGCCGCCCTGACGTGCTGCTGCTGGACGAGCCGACCAACCACCTGGATCTGGACAGCATCACCTGGCTCGAAGACCTGCTGCTCGAATACAAGGGCAGCGTGGTGACGATCAGCCATGATCGCGCGTTTCTCGACCGCGTGGTCACGCGCATGGTGGAGCTGGACCGTGGGCGGCTGCTGAGCTACCCCGGCAACTTTGCCCAGTACCAGGTGCTGAAAGAAGAACAGGCCGCGCAGGAGGCTGTGATCAACGCGCGCGCCGACAAGCTGCTGGCGCAGGAAGAGGTGTGGATCCGCAAAGGCGTGGAAGCCCGCCGCACACGGGCGCAGGGCCGCATCACCCGGCTGGAGCGCCTGCGCGAGCAGCGTGCCCAGCGCCGCGATGCGGTGGGCAGCGTGAAGCTGGAAGTGGCCAGTGGCAGCACCAGCGGCAAGATCGTGGCCGAGCTGGAGAAAATCAGCAAAGCCTTCCCCACGGCCAACGGCGGCCAACGCACGGTGATCCGGGACTTCACGGCGACCATCCTGCGCGGCGACAAAATCGGCCTGATCGGCCCCAACGGTGCGGGCAAAACCACCCTGCTCAAGATCATTCTGGGCGAGCTGGCCGCCGACAGCGGAACGGTGCGCCAGGGCAGCAAGCAAAGCGTGGCGTACTTCGACCAGATGCGCGACCAGATCGATCTGGACGCGACGCTGGAAGATTTCATCAGCCCGGGCAGCGAGTGGATCGAGATCGGCAACAAGCGCACCCACGTCAAGAGCTACCTGAGCGATTTCCTGTTTTCCCCGGCCCGCGCCAATGCCCCGGTGCGCACGCTCTCGGGCGGCGAGCGCAACCGCCTGCTGCTGGCACGCCTGTTTGCCCGCCCGGCCAACGTGCTGGTGCTGGACGAACCCACCAACGACCTGGACATCGACACCCTGGAACTGCTGGAAGACCTGCTTCAACAATACGAAGGCACGGTGTTCCTGGTCAGTCACGACCGGCGCTTCCTAGACAACGTGGTCACCAGCACGCTGGTGGCCGAGGGCGACGGTCGCTGGCGCGAGTACGTGGGCGACGTGCAGGACTGGCTCACCCAGTCGGCGCGGGCCGCCGAATTGCAGCGGGCGAGCGCACCCGCGCAGGTGCCCGAAGCGGCGCCAGCCCCCAGCACCGCCGTGACGGGGGCCTCGCCCGCGCCCGCCAAGCGCAAGCTCAGCTACAAGGAGCAGCGGGAATTCGACGCCCTGCCGCAGCGCATGAAAGCACTGGAAGCCGAGCAGGCCCAGATCGACGCGGCCCTGAACGGTGGCGCCCTGTTTGCCACCGATCCGACACGCGCCGCCCAACTGGGCGCCCGACATGCCGACATAGAGACTGAGTGGCTGCAGTCGATGGAGCGCTGGGAGGCGCTGGGCGGCAGCTGACCCTGTCTCGGGTCCCCAGCCCCCAAGTTCAGCAGCCCACAACGCATCGCATCGCCCTGGATCTGCCGCGCGCCTTGCCGGGCCTGCAGAAGGAACGCGGGACGAAACGCGCGACCGCCTGCATCTCGCAGCAGCGCGCCCAGTCTGCCGCAGCAGATGCTGGACAGCCGGTTGTCGAACACGCTGACGTTCACCCCGGGCAGCGGGGCATTGTTCCGATGGATACCCCGCGTCGTTCTGAGGAAATATCCATTTCATCCGAATTTTATCTTCTAATATATTCATTCAATCTGAATCTTTAAGGACGCCCCATGAACCACGCCGACATTCCCACCACCGACCGTGCCCAGCAGGCCATTGGCCAGATCGCCGTCGACCTTCCGGGATCGACGGCGGTGTTCCGCCGCCTCAAACTCGATTTTTGCTGTGGCGGTCAGGTGCCGCTGCAGCAGGCCTGCGCCAGCAAAGGCCTGCCGCTGGACGCGGTGCTGGCCGAACTCGCGGAACTGGAGCGCCCGAACGAGCTCCCCGTGACCGCCTCGCCCGAGGCGCTGGTGGACCACATCCTCGCCCGCTACCACGCCGTGCACCGCGAGCAACTGCCCGAGCTGATCCGCATGGCGCGCCGCGTGGAGGCCGTGCACCGCGAGAGCCCCGACGTGCCGGTGGGACTGGCCGCCCACCTGGAGACGATGGAGGTCGAGCTGCTGGAGCACATGGCCAAGGAAGAGCAGATCCTGTTCCCGTTGCTCCAGCACAGCGGTCGCTCGCAGGCGGCGGAGCCGATCCACATGATGCGCGACGAACACACCGGCCACGGCGCCCGGCTAGAGCGGCTGATGGCCCTCACCGACGACGCCACACCGCCGCCCGGCGCCTGCAACACCTGGCGCGCGCTGTACGCCGGCATTGCGCAGCTGTCGGACGATCTGATCAACCACATCCACCTGGAAAACAACGTGCTGTTCCCGTCGTTCGAGGCGCCGGTGGCAGCCGGATGCGGGTCGGCCTGCGGCTGCGCCTGACGGCCAGCACGCCGCAGCAGGTGTTGCGGCAGACGTGCACTGGCGGCGCGAGCGCATCGCGCTGCGCAGCGGCTCCCCACACGGTGCGCAAGCAAGGTGCGAAAATCGCGGCATGAACGCGACCTCCACCACCGAACTGATGAACACCCTGGGCAGCCAGGCCAAGGCCGCCTCGGCGCTGATGGCCAGGGCCGGTGCCGCGAGCAAGGCCCGCGCCCTGCGTGAGCTGGCGCGGCTGCTGCGCGAGAACGTGGCGCCGCTGCAGCTGGAAAACGCCAAGGACCTGGAGCGCGCCCGCGCCGCCGGTCTGGCCGAACCCCTGGTGGACCGGCTCAAGCTCACGCCGAAGGTCATCGAAACCTGCGCCGAAGGCTGCGAGCAGCTGGCCGCCATGCCCGACATCATGGGCGAAATCAGGGGCATGAAGCAGATGCCCAGCGGCATCCGGGTGGGGCAGATGCGGGTGCCCATCGGCGTGTTCGGCATGATCTACGAGAGCCGCCCGAACGTGACCATCGAGGCGGCGAGCCTGTCCATCAAGAGCGGCAACGCCTGCATCCTGCGCGGCGGCTCCGAGGCCATCGACTCCAACCGCGCGCTGGCCACTCTGGTGCAGCAGGCCCTGGTGGCCGCTGGTCTGCCGACCGACGCGGTGCAACTGGTGCCCAGCACCGACCGCGCCGCCGTCGGCCAGCTCATCACCATGCCGCAGTACGTGGACCTGATCATCCCGCGCGGCGGCAAGGGCCTGATCGAGCGCATCAGCGCCGAGGCCAAGGTGCCGGTGATCAAACACCTGGACGGCAACTGCCACACCTATGTGGACGACCCCTGCGACATCGCCATGGCGGTGACGGTGGCCGACAACGCCAAGACGCAGAAATACAGCCCCTGCAACGCCACCGAAAGCCTGCTGGTGGCGCGCGGCGTGGCGGCGGATTTCCTGCCGAAGATCGGCGCCATCTACGCCGCCAAAGGCGTGGAAATGCGCGGCTGCCCCGACTCCATGGCGATCCTGGCCACCGTGCCGGGCGCCCAAGTGAAGGCCGCGACCGAGCAGGACTGGAGCGAGGAATACCTGGCGCCGGTGATCAGCGTGAAGCTGGTGGAAGGGGTGGACGAAGCCATCTCCCACATCAACCGCTACAGCAGTCACCACACCGACGCCATCCTCACCACCGACCATGTGCACGCCCAGCGCTTTCTGCGCGAGGTCGATTCGGCGAGCGTGATGGTGAATGCGAGCACCCGCTTCGCTGATGGCTTCGAGTTTGGCCTGGGGGCCGAAATCGGCATCAGCACCGACAAGTTCCACGCCCGCGGGCCGGTCGGCGTCGAGGGGCTGACCTCGCTCAAGTACGTGGTGCTGGGCGAAGGCGAAGTCAGGGGCTGATCGCACTTGCAAGCCCAGATTCCGGCCTCACATCCTCCCAGTCTTTCCTATCCAACAATCAACTCCCAGCCTCAGCGCAGCGAACCAGCGTCCAGACCAGCGCGGAACCGTCCTTCGACAAGCTCAGGACGGGCCGCAGCTGGTGCCCCCCAGTGGGGGGTGACGCCGCAGGCGGCGCGGGGGGCGTCCAATCCACATGGTCCCGCATCTCGTCACGGCATTGACCGGCCCCATCAACGAGCTCGAACAGCGCATCCTCGAATCCACACCGGTGATCGAGCGCTGGTTCCGGCTGGAATGGATGGAGCACACGCCGCCGTTTTACAGCTCGGTGGACGTGCGCAACGCCGGCTTCAAGCTCGCCCCGGTGGACACCAACCTCTACCCCGGCGGCTGGAACCACCTCACGCCCGAAATGCTGCCGCTGGCGGTGCAGGCGGCGATGGCGGCGATCGAAAAGATCTGCCCCGAGGCCAAGAACCTGCTGCTGGTGCCCGAGAGCAGCACCGACATTTTTTACCTGAGCAACCTGCGCCAGTTGCAGCGCATCTTCTACCAGGCCGGGCTGAACGTGCGCCTGGGCTCGCTGTCCAACACCATCAAGGCGCCCACCACCATCGAGCTGCCGGACGGGGATTCGGTCACGCTGGAGCCGCTGATCCGCAGTAAGCGCCGCCTGGGTCTGAAGCATTTCGACCCCTGCACCATCCTGCTCAACAACGACCTGAGCGCGGGCGTGCCCGGCATCCTGGAAGACCTGCACGAACAGTACCTGCTGCCGCCGCTGCACGCGGGCTGGCCGACGCGACGCAAGAGCACGCATTTCAAGAGCTACGAAGAAATCGCCAAGCGCTTTGGCAAGCTGCTGGGCATGGACCCGTGGCTGATCACGCCCCTGTTCAACCAGTGCGGCCAGGTGAGCTTCGCCGACGACAGGGGCCTGGAATGCCTGCGCAGCAACACCGACGCGCTGCTGGGCAAGATCCGCCGCAAGTACAAGGAATACGGCATCAACGAAAAGCCGTTTGTGCTGGTCAAGGCCGACAACGGCGCGGGCGGCATGGGCATCATGACGGTGCGCGACGCCAGGGACATCGACGCCCTGAGCCCCGAAACCCGCGCGCGCATGGCCACGGTGCAGGCCGGCCAGCCGGTGAGCGAAGTCATCATCCAGGAAGGTGTGCTGACCAACGAACGCATCAACGCGGCGGTGGCCGAGCCGGTGGTCTACCTGATGGACCGCTACGTGGTCGGTGGCTTCTACCGGGTGCACGCCCAGCGCGGCACCGACGAAAACCTGAACGCCCCCGGATCGAGCTTCGTGCCGCTGGCCTTCGAGCAGAGCGCGCAGCTGCCGCAACCGGGCATGAAGCCCGGCGCCAGCGTGCCCAACCGTTTTTACATGTACGGCGTGATCGGCCGCCTGGCCATGCTGGCGGCGAGCTACGAACTCGAAGCCACCGACCCCGAAGCCGAGGTGTACGAGTAGGCACACCCCCGTCGCTGGTTCGCTTCACGCAACCACTCCGCCCCAAGGGCGATGCGAGTGGCCCGTCCTGAGCTTGGGCCTGTCCCGAGCTTGACAAAGGGTCGAAGGGCGGTTCCAGCGCATCCAGGTCACAGGCGTCACGCACGCCGCTGCGGAGGTTCTGGATCCTGCGCTGTGCTGGGTGCAGAGGCATCTCGCACCGACGGGGTTGCTGCAATGCAACATTTGTCACGCACCGGCCCTTGTCAGCGATCCCCCTGTTGGCGACGCATGGGCGGCGGGCGCAGAATCGCCAGCTTCCTGACAACAGACCCGCCGCCCCATCGGGCCGGGTGAATTTGTGTCCAACAGCAAATCCTCGCTTGCCGCACTCACCCTGGGTGCCATCGGTGTGGTGTATGGCGATATCGGCACCTCGGTGCTGTACGCCATCAAAGAGATCTTCGGGTCCGGTCACGTTCCTTTCACCCACGACAACGTCTACGGTGTGCTGTCCATCGTTTTCTGGACGCTCACCGTCATCGTTTCCCTCAAGTACGTGGTGCTGGTGCTGCGGGCCGACAACAGCGGCGAAGGCGGCCTGATCGCCATGCTGGCGCTGGCCTCGCAGGCGGTGAAAGACCAGCCCGAGTTGCGCAAGTGGCTGCTGGTGATCGGCATCTTCGGCACCGCGATCTTTTATGGCGATGGCGTGATCACGCCGGCCATTTCGGTGCTGTCGGCGGTCGAAGGTCTGGAGGTGGTCTCGCCCGCCTTCAAGCAGTACGTGGTGCCGATCACGCTGGTGGTGCTGTTCGCGCTGTTTTCCTTGCAAAAGCGCGGCACCGGCGGCATCGGCAAGTTCTTCGGCCCCATCACCGTGCTGTGGTTTCTGTCCATCGCCGCGCTGGCCATCCCCCACCTCGTTGCCCACCCTGAAATCCTGACCGCCCTGAGCCCGCACCACGCGCTGCGCTTCATCTGGGAGCAACCCGGCACCACCTTCATCATCCTGGGCGCGGTGGTGCTGTGCGTGACCGGCGGCGAAGCGCTGTACGCCGACCTGGGCCACTTCGGCAAGCGGCCGATCCGCGTGGCCTGGTTCACCCTCGTCATGCCCTGCCTCACGCTGAACTACTTCGGCCAGGGCGCACTGCTGCTGGAGACCCCTGAAGCGGTCAAGAACCCGTTCTTCAAGATGGCGCCCGACTGGGCCCTGCTGCCCCTGGTGGGGCTGGCCACCATGGCCACGGTGATTGCCTCGCAGGCGCTCATCACCGGCGCCTTCAGCGTCACCAAGCAGGCGATCCAGCTGGGTTACCTGCCGCGCCTGAACATCCGCCACACCAGCGTGCAAGACACCGGCCAGATCTACATCCCGTTCGTCAACTGGGGCCTGTTCACCGCCATCGTGCTGGCGGTGGTGATGTTCCAGTCCTCGTCCAACCTGGCCGCCGCCTACGGCATTGCGGTCACGCTGGACATGCTCATCACCACCGTGCTGACCTTTTTCGTGATCCGCTTCGGCTGGAAGTACCCGCTGTGGCTGTGCCTGCTGGCGACCGGGTTCTTCTTTGTGGTGGACCTGGCTTTCTTCAGCTCCAACCTGCTCAAGCTGTTCGCCGGCGGCTGGTTCCCGCTGGCGATCGGTGGCGTGGTCTTCGTGCTCATGATGACCTGGAAGCAGGGCCGGGCGCTGATGGCCAAGGCGCAGCACGCCGAGGCGATCGATCTTGGCAGCTTCCTGGATGCGGTCTTCCTGGCGCCACCGGTTCGCGTGGCGGGCACGGCGGTGTTCCTGACCGCCGAAACCGGCACGGTGCCCAACGCGCTGCTGCACAACCTCAAGCACAACAAGGTGCTGCACGCGCAAAACCTGTTCGTCACCGTGCGCAGCCACGAAGTGCCCTGGATCGGGCTCGACAAGCGGCTGGAGGTCGAGCCGCTGGGCCACGACTGCTGGCAGGTGCTGATCCACTACGGCTTCAAGAACGATCCCGACGTGCCCAAGGCGCTGGCTTTGATGCGCGGCCGGGGCTGCGATCTGGAGCCCATGACCACCAGCTACTTCCTCTCGCGCGACCTGGTGGTGCCCAAGCTGGGCAAGGGCATGTCGCTGTGGCGCGAAAAACTCTTTGCCCAGATGCACCACAACGCCGGGGCGGCGGCGGAGTTCTTGAACTTGCCGAACAACGCCGTCATTGAACTCGGCTCCAAACTCGAGATTTAG
>PNMN01000135.1 GCA_013823655.1 Comamonadaceae bacterium
TCGGCCTTGAGGCGTTGCCAGGCCGGGTGGCTGCGGTCTTCGAGTGCATCGAATGAAACGTCTGACCCCGGGTGGTGCAGGTAGCGCAGCGCGTCGCGCAGCGTCCAGGTGCCATGCACCACGCGCTGCAGGCCGCCCAGCAGGTCCGGCGGAATGGTCTCCGACAGGTCGGCGCGCACCAGTCCGCTGGCCACCACCTTGCGCAGGTAGGCCTGCGGCAACTGGGCACTGGTGGGGTAGACCGGGGTGAGCGCGTCGGGCAGCGCGCCGCCGGCCGGGTGAAAGGCCGGGTGCATCATGGTCTTGCCCATGAATCCACCCCGGATTTCACCTCGCACCCGCACCCGCGCGCCCACCGCCAGCGCCTTCTGGTGAGAGGGGTAGAAACTGAAGAAACGCAGGGTGCAGGTGTCCGAACCGTCGTCCAGCGTCACCAGCAACTGGCGGCGTGGGCGCTGGGTGATTTCCTGGTGCGTCACCGTGCCTTCCACCTGGACCGTCTGCCCGTCGCGCGCATCGCGCAGGCGCACGATGCGGGTTTCGTCTTCGTAGCGCAGCGGCAGGTGCAAGGCCAGATCGATGTCGCGCGTGAGCCCCAGCTTGTGCAGGGCTTTCTGCGGGGCAGAAAGCGCCTTGGCGGACGTGGGCTGGGCGTCGGGCATGGGACAATTCTGCCCGTACTTTGATCCACCCTCCCCTCCTTCCACACCCCCTTCCACTTGGAACGGGCCTTGTCCGGCCCTCAAGCAGCATGACCACTTCAGCGCCCGCAGCACGCAGCTTCAGCGTTGCCGACTTCGACTTCTCCCTGCCCGAAGCGCTGATCGCCCAGCACCCGGTCGCCGAACGCAGCGCCTCGCGCCTGCTCGACGCCACCGGGGCACAGCCGGGCGACCGCATCTTCCGCGAGCTGCCCGGCCTGCTGCAGCCGGGCGACCTGCTGGTGTTCAACGACACGCTGGTGATCAAGGCGCGGTTGTTTGGCGAGAAAGCGTCCGGTGGCAAGTTCGAAATCCTGATCGAGCGCGTGCTGCTGCCGCACGAGGCACTGGACGGCTCGGGGCAGGAGGTGGTGGCGCACATCCGCGTGAGCAAGAAACCCCAGCCCGGCGGCCTGCTGCACCTGGCGGGCGGCCTGAAAGGCGGCGGTTTCGATGCCGTCTTCATCGACCGCTGGCCGGACGACAACGGCCAGCTGTTCCGCCTGCGCCTGACCGGGCCAGCGGGCGAAACGCCCTACGAGCTGATGGCGCGCCACGGCCATGTGCCGCTGCCGCCCTACATCACCCACGCCGACGACGCCGACGACGAGCGCCGTTACCAGACCGTGTTCGCGCGCGTGCCCGGCGCGGTGGCCGCGCCCACGGCCGCGCTGCATTTTGACGAAGGCGTGCTGGCCGCACTGGAAGCGCGCGGCGTGCAACGCGCCAGCGTGACGCTGCACGTGGGCGCGGGCACCTTCGCGCCCATGAAGACCGAGCGCATCGAAGAGCACGTGATGCACCACGAGCGCTACGCGATCCCGCCTCAAACGATCCAGGCCATTGCCGACTGCCGCGCGCGCGGCGGGCGTGTGGTGGCGGTGGGCACAACGACGGTGCGCACACTGGAGAGCTGGGCGAAGACCGGCGAGCTGCAAGGCGACACCGACATCTTCATCACGCCGGGATTCGACTTCCGGGTGGTGGACCTGCTGATCACCAACTTTCACCTGCCCAAGAGCACGCTGATGATGCTGGTGAGCGCCTTGGCGGGTCACGAGCCCATCATGGCGCTGTACCGCCACGCGGTGGCACAGGGTTACCGCTTTTTCAGCTACGGCGATGCGATGCTGCTGGCGCGCACCACAACACGCTGAAGTGCAAACACCTGCCAGCGCATCCAACATGGCCCCGTTCTTCGCCCTTGTCAGAAATCCCATGCCTCGCGTCATCGCCGGGAAAGCGGCATGACGGCCAACCTGCTGGCGCTGGGCGCCATCGCGCTGTGGGCCTCGCTGGCCGCGCTGGGCGTATCGCTTTCGCACGTGCCGCCCTTCCTGCTGACCGGATTGGCCTTGCTGGTGGGCAGCCTGATCGCGCTGCCACTCTCGCGCTTTGACTGGCGGCAGTGGCGGGTGCCTGCGTCCACGCTGGCGCTGGGTGTGTACGGGCTGTTCGGCTTCCACTTTCTGTTGTTCATCGCGTTGCGGCACGCGCCGCCGGTGCAGGCCAACCTGGTGAACTACCTCTGGCCACTGGGCATCGTGGTGATGGCGCCGCTGTTCCTGCCGGGCGTGTCGCTCACGACGCGCCACCTGCTCGCCGCCGTGCTCGGCTTTGCCGGTGCGGCGCTGGCCATCCTCGGGCGCGGCGGCGATGGCACCTGCGCGGTCTGGGCCTGGGGCTACGTGCCGGCGGCGGGTTCGGCGTTCATCTGGGCCAGCTACTCGCTGCTGACGAAGCGCGTGACACCCTTCCCCACCGCAGCAATCGGCAGCTTCGCACTGGCCTCGGGCCTGCTCTCGCTGCTGTGCCACGCGCTGCTGGAGCCTGCGGTGGCGCTGTCGGCACGCGACTGGGGCCTGATCGCCCTGCTCGGCCTGGGCCCGCTGGGTGGCGCCTTCTTTTTGTGGGACGCGGCCCTCAAGCGCGGTGACGCGCGGCAGATCGGCGTGCTGAGCTTTCTCACGCCACTGCTGTCCACGCTGGCCCTGCTCTGGGTGCGCGGCGAAACGCCCAGCGCGTCGGTGGCGGTGGCGGCGGTGATGATCATCGGCGCGGCGGTGCTGGCGACGCGACGGTAGAGTGCCGATAGAGCCTGCGGAAACGGCGGTCATGCAACACAGGAACGGCCAGCCCTTTGCTCGGAGCGCGTGCCCCAACCCAGAACGCGGTGGAACCGGCTCCGCCGGGCCACTCGCGTTGCCCCCTGGGGGGTGACGCGCAGCGGCGCGGGGGGTACCTAATCCGCCATCAGCGCAGCCGGGTCTTCGGCCGCCAGCACCGTCTGCGCCCAGGTGGCGAGCTTGGCGGTGTCGCAGCGCAAGATCTGCTGCTTGACCGCCAGGATCTGCGACGGGTGCATGGAAAAACTGCGCAGGCCCAGACCCAGCAGCAGGCGCGTCATGGCCACGTCACCCGCCATTTCGCCGCACACGCTCACGCCCTTGCCTGCGGCGCGCGCCTGCGCGATGGTGTTGGCCAGCAGGTGCAGCACCGCCGGGTGCACCGGGTCGTAGAGGTGCGACACCGCCTCATCTGCACGGTCGATCGCCAGCGTGTACTGGATCAGGTCGTTGGTGCCGATGGACAGGAAGTCGAAGTGCCGCAGAAACAGCGGGATGGTGAGCGCCGCTGCAGGCACTTCGATCATGGCGCCCAGGCGCACCGGGCCATGGGGCAGGCCGCGTTGGTCGAGCTGCGCGCGCGCACGCTCCACCAGCGCCAGCGTCTGGCGGATTTCGCTGGCGTGCGCGAGCATGGGGATCAGCAGGTTGATGGCGCCGTGTGTGGCCGCGCGCAGAATGGCGCGCAGCTGCGCCAGGAACATGGCCGGGTCGGCCAGGCTCCAGCGGATGGCGCGCAGTCCCAGCGCCGGGTTGAGGTGGTCTTCGCCGGCACGCACTGGCGTGCGGTCCAGCGGCTTGTCGGCGCCCACGTCCACCGTGCGGATGGTGACCGGCAGGCCCTGCATGCCTTCCACCGCGCGCCTGTAAGACTGGTACTGCTCCTCTTCGTCGGGCAGTTTGCCGTTGCGGCCCATGAACAGGAATTCGGTGCGAAACAGCCCCACCCCCACGGCCCCGGCCTTGAGCGCGGCCACCGCGTCTTCGGGTTGCTCGATGTTGGCCAGCAGCTCGATGCGCTGCCCGTCCAGCGTCACGGCCGGGGTGTTTTTCAGGCGCGAGAGGCGCTCGCGTTCGACTTCGCCCTGGCGCTGCTTGAAGCCGTATTCGGCCAGCAGGATGGGCGATGGATCGACCACCACCACGCCAGCGTCGCCGTCGATGATGACCCAGTCGTCCTGGTTGATCAGGTGGCTGGCCGAACGCGCGCCGACCACCGCCGCAATGTCCATGCTGCGCGCGACGATGGCGGTGTGGCTGGTCTTGCCGCCCACGTCGGTGACGAAACCGGCAAACACGCTCTGCTTGAACTGCAGCATGTCGGCCGGCGAGAGATCGTGCGCGATCAGCACCAGCGGCACATCCACGGTGGGGTCGAACAGCGCGTCGCCCTTGCCCGGAGCCGGTACCGGTACCGGTGCGGGCGCGGCCACCGGCGAAGCCACGCCGCGCATCACGCGCAGCATGCGCTCGACCACCTGCTCCAGATCGGCCTTGCGCTCGCGCAGGTAGGGGTCCTCCATCTCGTCGAACTGGCGCGCGATCACCTCCAGCTGGGTGGTCAGCGCCCATTCGGCGTTGTAGTGGCGTTCGGTGATCCAGTGCTTGACGCCGCTGGTGAGCTGCTCGTCCTGCAGCAGCATGAGGTGCACGTCAAGCAGGGCGCTGAGCTCGGGGTGGGCGTCGTTGGGACCCATCTCGCCCAGGCTGCGCTGCACCTTGACGATCTCTTCCATCACCGTCTTGCGCGCGCTGCGCAGGCGTTCGATCTCGGCCTGCACCTGTTCGGTCTTGACGAAGTAGTGCGCCACGTCGACCCGACTGGACGCCACGATGACCGCCCGCCCGATGGCGATGCCCCGAGAGACCGGCAGACCGTGGACGGTGAAGCTCATGCGCTGTAAGCCCCCACGCTCCGCCGCTGGCGCGGGTCGCTGCCCCCCGAGGGGGCTGTTTCGCCTTGGGGCGGCCCGGCGGCGAAACGCCCTTGCTCCAACATGCGGCCTTGGATCAAGCTCACTCTCCCTCGCCGAACTTGTCGTTGATGAGCGCAATGATCGCGTCCATCGCGGCCTGTTCGTCGGGCCCGCTGGTTTCGATCTCCACCGTGCTGCCGATGCCGGCCGCCAGCATCATCACGCCCATGATGCTTTTGGCGTTGATGCGGCGCTCGCCGCGCGACATCCAGACCTCGCAGGCGTGAGCGCCAGCGATCTTGGTGAGCTTGGCCGATGCGCGGGCATGCAGCCCGAGCTTATTGCTGATGGTCACGGTGGTCTTGATCATGGGTTCTTCTTCGGGCCTGATTCTGGGGTGCGGTCACGGCCACCTGGATCACGCCCTGTGTGGCGCCGATCATGGCGCGCGAAATGAGCGCGTCGAGCGATTCGTGGCGGTACGACACGGTGCGCAGCAGCATCGGCAGGTTCACGCCGGTGATGAGCTTGGAGCGCACGCCGTCGATCAGGCGCTGCGCCACATTGCAGGGTGTGGCGCCGAACACGTCCGCCACCACCAGGGTGTTGGGCAGTCCGAGCTGGCGCATCAGGGCACGCGCCTGCGCCAGCGATTCTTCGGGCGGCACGTTGGGCTGTACATCCAGGGCACACACCGCGTCCGCGCTGTCGGGAAACACGTGCAGCACACACTGGCGCAAAGCCGATGCCAGAGGGGCGTGCGCGATGATCAGGATGCCGTTCATGGGCACACAGTTTAGCCCCGCACCACCGCAGCCGACCGCTGCTGGCCCCGCATGAATACCGCATAGGCCGACAAACCGCACAGCCCGTACACCACCATGGCGCCGCGAAAGCTGGCCACGGTGTCCCAGCCGAGGTGGGCAAACCCGTCGATCAGCAGGCCGATCGCCCACTGCATGGTGAACACGCCGGCGAAGATGACCAGGTTGTAGGCCGACAGCGCGCGCCCCACCGCCTGCGCCGGCAAGGCCATGCCCACGGCCGGCTGGGCCAGTGCGCCGAAGCTGCTGGCGACGCAGAACGCGGCCCACAGCGGCCAGCCCGCCCGAGGACCGAGCCAGATGATGAAAGCCAGCAGCAACAGGGGCAGCAGCATGCCGCGCGCGATCAGGCGCTCGGCGCTCCAGCCCAGGCGCGCCAGTTTCGGATTGAACACCCCCCAGAGCCAGAAGGTCAGCAGCATGCAGACATTGATGCCGAACAGGCCCTGCGCCGCCTGCGCAGGCGAATAGCCCGCCACCTGCACCATCCAGGGACCGGCCCACAGCGTCTGGATCGCCACCATGCCGCCGTAGTTGATGAAGCCAATCGGCAGCAACCGCCGGAACACGGGGTGGCGCGCGATCTGCCCGTAGCCCACGGGTGTCTGGGCAGCGGGCACAGGCTCGGCGCGCGGCCAGGCCGGCACCCGCCAGGCCAGCCCCAGCATGGCCAGCACGATCAGCACCGCCAGCGCCCAGAACAGACCGCGCCAGCCCAGCACCGGCAGCAGCCACTGCACCGGCAGGGTGGCGGCCACCATGCCGAGCGAACCGGTCATGAGCATCCAGGAATTGGCACGCAGCTGCAGCTCGGGCCGCAGCCAGCGCCGGTAGCCGGTGAGCGGTGCCATCAGGCAGGCGCTCACGCCCATGCCGGTGAGCACGCGCGCGGCCAGCAGGGCGGCAAAACTGGTGGCGAGCGCGAACGCGACGCAGCCCAGCACCGCCACACACAGAAACGCCAGAATCACCCGGCGCGGGCCGTACCGGTCGAGCCAGCTGCCCAGCGGCAACTGCGTGAGGGCAAAGCCCAGAAAGTAGCCGCCCGCGAGCAGACCCAGGTCGCTCGCGCTCAAGGCCAGTTCGGCGCTCAGCACCGGCGACAGCGTGGCGGTGACGGCGCGCACCAGGGTGGAGAAAAAATACGCCAGCGCAAAGGCCAGGAACACACCCACCGCCACACGCGGCGCCAGCCACCCGTTCACAGGCTCAACCTGCTCCGGCGTGCTCACTGGAATACCTTCGCCCTGTGGGCTGCGGTGCGAGCTGGCTTGGGGCGGCCCGGCGCTGCGCTCACTGGAATACCTTCGCCCGGCGGGCTGCGGTGCGAGCTGGCTTGGGGCGGCCCGGCGCTGCGCTCATGGGAGTACCTTCGCCCTGCGGGCTGCGGTGCGAGCTGGCTTGGGGCGGCCCGGCGCTGCGCTCATGGGAGTACCTTCGCCCTGTGGGCTGCGGTGCGAGCTGGCTTGGGGCGGCCCGGCGCTGCGCTCATGGGGGCGACAGGCGCAGGCCGGTGAAAAACGTGTCCACCGCTTGGTCGGGCAGCTTCGCGCCGTACACCGCCGCCTGGTAGACCCGCGTGCCCTGCGCGAAGTAGGCCGCGCGGGTCTGCACCGGCTGGCCTTGCGGGTCCTGCCCCTGCGCGCTCACACCCTGTGCGGCGGGCGCACCGGCCACGGTCACGGTCCAGCGGTGGGCCGCATCGTCTGCCGTCGGCGTCGCCACGCGAATGGCCTGCAGGCTGGCGGCGCGCCATGCGGCCAGTGCCACCGGCACCTGCGCGGCACTGCCCACATCGGCCCAGGCCACGGCAAAACGCAGGCCGCCGGCTTCGCAGCTGTGCATGTGCAGCTCGACGGGCGGGCCAGCCAGCGGCACCGGGCGGGTGGCGCTCTCGGGTTTGCAGGGCATCAGCGCCAGCAGCGGTGTACCGGCCGGGCGCAGTTCGCGCCAATTGAAGGTGGGGCTGCAGGCGCCCAGGGCCAGCAGCAAGGCCATGGTGGCGGCGCGGAAAGAATGCGACAACGGTGTCTCCGGATGGGCGCGACAGCGTGGCGCCAGCGCGGCGGGCACAATGGCCCGATGAACGCTCTGGATGGTATCCGCATACTCGATTTGTCCCGCGTGCTGGCCGGCCCCTGGTGCACGCAGACGCTGGCCGATCTGGGCGCCGACGTGGTGAAGGTGGAACGCCCGCCCGGCCCCAGCCACCCCGGCGGCGACGACACGCGCGGCTGGGGACCGCCGTTCCTGCAAGGCCGCAACGGCGCCGACACCGCCGAGGCCGCCTACTACCTGGGCGCCAACCGCAACAAGCGCTCCATCACCTGCGACATCGCCCAACCCGAAGGCCAGGCGCTGATCCGCGAGCTGGCCGCCACGGCCGACGTGTTCGTGGAGAACTACAAGGTCGGCGACATGGCGCGCTATCGCCTCGACTTCGCTTCGTTGCATGGCATCAACCCGAAGCTGGTCTACTGCTCCATCACCGGCTTCGGCCAGACCGGCCCGTACAAAGACCGGGCCGGCTACGACTACGCGATCCAGGGCATGGGCGGCCTGATGAGCGTGACCGGCGAGCGCGACGACCTGCCGGGCGGCGGCCCGCAGAAGGTCGGCGTGGCGGTGGCCGACCTGTTCACCGGGCTGTACGCCACGGTCGCCATCCAGGCCGCGCTGCGGCACGCCGAGCGCACCGGCCTTGGCCAGCACATCGACATGGCGCTGCTCGACAC
>PNMN01000136.1 GCA_013823655.1 Comamonadaceae bacterium
CCCGGGCGGCTCAATCGGGTCGGTAGCGCCATCACCCAGCGGGTGCGCCTCTGCGTGGCCAGTTTTTTCAGTGTTCATGGGCATTTCCAGCGGATAGAGCGCGGTCAACTGCGGTTTCTAGGTTGAAGCAGAAAGTTCAGGGTGTTCGAGCCGACGGCGGGGGGTCATGGACCCGAAGCGCAAGCGGCCTGGCACGGTCGGTGCAGGCGCGTGTTCGGGCTGGTGAAAAGGGGTTTTCGGGGCAACGCCAGGGTCAGGCGCTGCTCTTGTTCCAGAGCGATATCTGCTGGGTCACAAACGCGCTCAGGCTGTTGAGCCGGGCGACGTTGGTGTCCATCGCGTTGTACTGCGCCAGGTATCGCACTTCCGCGCGCGCGGCGCGGTCGTTGACCCGTTCCTGCTCGATGCCGTTGCGATTGATGGAGGCCTGCAGCGCTGCGGTCCTGCTGCTGATGAGTCCGTCGGTGCCGAGCAGGCCGTCGGCAAAGGTCTTGACCTTGTGCCCGAAGCCTTCGGTGGTGGTCACGCCGGTTTGGATGGTGAACAGCTCCTTCAGGCCTCTGAGGTTGCTGAGCGCGGCGTCCATTTTTTCACTCTTGATGGACAGTGTGCCGCCGGTCTGCAGCTCGATGCCCACATCGGCCAGGCGCGAGAAGGGCGTGCTGCCGGTGACCGAGCGCATCATGCCGCGCAGGGCATTTTGCAGGCCGGTGGCGCTGGCGTCGCCCTGCAGGGCGCCGGCGGTCTTGGAGCCGGCGTCGTAGCGGGTGAGATGGGCCAGATTGCCGTTGAGCGTGTTGTAGGCGTCCACGAACGCCTTCACGTTGGCCCGCACCGCTTCCACGTCGGCACTCACGTCGATCTCCACCGGTGCCGTGGTCACCTGCGAGAGCTGGATCGTCAGACCCGGCAAGGTGTCGCTCAGGCGGTTGCTGGCGCTTGCAATGGCCACGCCATTGATGGTGGCCAGGGCATTCTGGCTGGCCTGCGTCTGGGTCATGCCGTTGGCGTTGGTGGCGCTGAAGGCCAGGCGCGAGAGGCCGCTGGCATCGCTGTGGGTGCCGTCGGCATCGGCCACGCTGATGCGAAAACCGTTTTCCACGCCGGTGTCTTTGGAGCGCATCAGCAGGCGCTCGCCGCTGGCGTCTCTGAGCACCGTGGCGCTCACGCCGGCATCGGCGCGGTTGATCGTGGCGGCGATCGCGGTCAGCGTGTCTTCGCCCGGGTTGATGGTCAGGCTCAGCGGTGTGCCGCTGCCCGCAGTGAAGCCGGTGCCGCTCCATCTGCCGAGCTCGATGGTCATGCTGCCCGAGCCCACGGCGGAGCCGGTGGCCACGGCGACCGATGCGGTGGACTGGGCCCTGGCCAGTTGCTGCACCTCCATGGTGAGCGAGGTGGCGGGTGCGCCCGCAGCGGCGGTGACGCCGACCGACGAAGGGTTGGACGACGTGCCCACCACGGCGTTCCAGCCGCTGCTGGACGACAGCTTGGCCGCCGCCTCACCCAGGGCCGATACCTGCGATTGGATGGTGCCGTAGGTGGACACCTTGCTCTGCAGCGAAGCGGCCTGGCTCTTGAGCTGGGTCAGCGGGGCTCTTTCCAGCGCGACCAGCTGTTTGACGATGCTCTGGACGTCGATGCCGCTGCCGATGCCGGGCGCAGAAATGGTGGCCATGGAGGCTCCTCATCAGGATGGACGCACCACACGCGCCATGGAGCGGCATGTGGTCTGTGCATCCCGCTGGAAACGGGAAGGCGGCGGGGCACCGACCGGTGCCACCGCCGCCGGCATGCGCCCGGCCCGCCTGGGGTGCGGCGCAACCGGTCTGCGCCGATCAGCGCAGCAGCGACAGCACGCCCTGGGGCAGCTGGTTGGCCTGCGCGATCATGGCGGTGCCGGCCTGCTGCAGGATCTGGCCGCGCGACAGGTTGGCGGTTTCGACCGCAAAGTCGGCGTCCATGATGCGACCGCGGGAAGCGGCCTGGTTCTCGGATGCGATCTGCAGGTTGGAGATCACCGAGCTGAAACGGTTCTGTGCGGCACCGAAGCTGCTGCGAGCCGAGGTCACGACATCGATGGCGGCGTCCAGGTTGTCCATGGCGGTGCGGGCCGAGGAACCGTTCAGGACACCGCTGGCGTTGGCCAGAGATGCGGTGCTGCCCTGGGTGTTGGTGCCCATGCTGGCGGCAACGTTGGTGGTTGTGACGCTGATCTGGTTGTCGGGATCACTGTCGGCGCCGACCTGGAAGTTGAACGCGCCGGAGGTGCCACCAGCGCCGGTCAGCAGCTTCTGGCCGTTGAATTCGGTGCTGGAGATCACACGGGCGTTTTCGTTCGCCAGTGCCTGGTATTCGGTGTTCAGTGCGGTGCGGTCGCTGGCGCCGTTGGTGTCGTTGGCGGCCTGCACGGCCAGTTCACGCATGCGCTGCAGGTTGTCGCCGATCCTGCCCAGCGCGCCTTCAGCGGTCTGCGCCAGAGAAATGCCGTCGTTGGCGTTGCGGATCGCCACGTTCATGCCCTTGACCTGCGCGTTCATGCGCTCGGCAATGGCCAGGCCGGCGGCGTCGTCCTTGGCGCTGTTCACACGCAGACCCGAAGACAGGCGCTGCATGGAGGTGACAGCGAACCCGACGAAGCGCTCAGGTTGCGCTGTGCATTGAGGGATTGCACGTTGGTGTTGATGGTGCTCATGTCTAACTCCTAAAAAATTGAACAAAGGTAATCCGGCATTGCTGCCAATCTCAACGCCCGCCTTGCGGCGGGCCGCCATGACCGGAGGCTGAACTGCGTGCCGGGTGGGCCTGGGCCCCTGACCGTCTCGCCGCATGTGCTTGCCGGACGACGAACCTTTTTAGAAGTCCGTTGAGTTCAATTTCGGTGGCCCGGCCATATTCTTTAGCGTCGGGTTGTAATGAGTGGCTTGAAAAAAGCCGGTTTGTCAAGCCCTGTTCTGCGCTTCGGGTGTGGCGCGCTCTGGGGGGTGTGGGTGCCGGTGAGGCGATCACTCGGCACGGAGAACCCACGGGCAGCAACTCCCACGGAGTCTCTATCGGTCTCTATCGGAAGGGCGGTGCGGGGCTGAAGCGCGCGGGTGCCGTCTGGCCACCTGTGGGGGCTCAGCCGCAGTGGCAGGAGCGAAATGAGCACCAAGGTTGTAGGCAAAAGCCTGACAGGCTGTGAGTGTTCTTCCGACGGGTCAAACAGCCATTCGCTGATTCAAGAAATTATTGCCATTGACACAATTGCTCACATCAGGTCAGCAAACGTAAACAACCCGCTCACGCCACCGACCTGGCAACACAAGGAGAGACCCCATGGACAGCGAACAGCTCTTGGCCGAAATCCGCGAAGCCAACCTGACCTACCTGATGCTGGCGCAGAACCTGATTCGCAAGGACCGCGCCGAAGCGCTGTACCGCCTGGGCCTGACCGAAGAAGCCGCCGACCTGCTGGGCATGCTCACCACCGCGCAGCTGCTCAAGATCGCTTCGAGCAACATGCTGCTGTGCCGCTTCCGGGTGGACGACGACCTGGTCTGGAACCTGCTCACCAGCCACAACGTGAAGAAGGTGGACAACAGCACCACCACGCAATTGCACGCCTCCATCCTGATGGCCGGTCGCTTTGCTGAATCGATGAGCGCCTCGGCGCACTGATTGAATCCCCCCCGCGCCGCGGTCAAGGGCATCCCCCCGCGCCGCCTGCGGCGTCACCCCCCCAGGGGGCGGCGCTGGAGGCCCGGCGAAGCCGGTTCCTCGGCGCCCCTGGTTGCAAACCCGTCTTTTCCTCCGGAGCTACTTCATGGCCACGCAAAAAAGCATCCTGAACGAATCGCGCGACATCGAGCGCGCGGTGGCCCTGATCAAGCTGGGCGCGCGCCTGCAGGTGCTGGAGTACGAGACCAGCCTGTCGTACGAGCGCCTGCTGCGCCTGTACAAGGAGGTGGCGGGCAAGAGCCCCTCCAAGGGGCAGTTGCCGTTCTCCACCGACTGGTTCCTGACCTGGCAGCCCAACATCCACGCCTCGCTGTTCCTGAACATCCACGAGTACCTGTCCAAGACCAGCGACCTGGAAGAGATCGACACCGTGATCAAGGCCTTCCGCCTCTACAGCGAGCAGATGACCGCCAGCGCCATCGAGCCGCTGCTCTCCGTCACCCGCGCCTGGCGCCTGGTGAAGTTCGTCGACAACGGCATGCTCACGCTCACCAAGTGCTCCTGCTGCGGCGGCCACTTCGTCACCGAGCCGTACGAAAACGCCAAGCACTTCACCTGCGGCCTGTGCCAGCCGCCGGCCCGCGCCGGCAAGGGTGTTGCCAGTGGAGGCTTGCGCCTCCACTGAAGATGGGCTCACCCCCATCGCTGGCTCACTTCGTGTAGCCAGCTCCGCCCCTCAAGGGGCAACGCGAGTGGCCCGGCAAAGCCGGTTCCACCGCGTTCTGGGTTGCGGCACTTCACTCCATCGCCAGCCGCTCAAAGTTTGAAAAGGACCCTCATCCGGGTCTTTTTCGCATGCATGGGGTGCTTCACTCGGCCCTAGAGTAGGCCGATAGAGAAGGCATCCACCCCAAGACGCGTGCACCGAGTCGGCGCCGCGTTGTCTCCCTCCAGGCGCAGCAACATGTTTGTCATCATCGGTTATGTGGTCGCTCTGGCTTGCATTTTTGGCGGTTTCATGATCGCGGGCGGCAACATGGCCGTGATCATGAAGGCGCTGCCGCTGGAGATGTTGATCATCGGGGGCGGTGCACTCGGCGCTTTCGTTGTCAACAACCAGCCCAAGGTGCTCAAGGCGACCATGAAGGCCATTCCGGCCACGCTCAAGGGTTCCAAGTACACCAAGGCGCGCTACATGGAGTTGCTGGCGCTGCAGTACGACATTTTGCAAAAGGCGCGCAAGGAAGGCCTGATGGCGATCGAGCAGGACGTGGAGAACCCCGAACAGTCGGCGCTGTTCAAGAAGTACCCGACCGTGGGCAGCGACCACCATGTCGTCGAGTTCATCACCGACTATCTGCGCATGATGGTCTCGGGCAATTTGAACGCGCACGAGATCGAGTCGCTCATGGACAGCGAGATCGAAACCCACCACAACGAGGCCCACGCGCCGGTGGCGGCCATTACCCGCCTGGCGGGTGGTCTGCCGGCGTTTGGCATCGTGGCCGCCGTGCTGGGCGTGATCAAGACCATGGGATCGGTCGGGCAGCCCCCGGCGGTGCTGGGCGGCATGATCGGTTCGGCCCTGGTGGGCACCTTCCTGGGCATTTTCCTGGCCTACGCCATCGCTGAGCCGCTGGCGGGCCTGATGGATCAAAAAGCGGAGGAAAGCAGCAAAGAGTTGCAGTGCATCAGGACCACGCTGCTGGCCTCCATGCAGGGCTATGCCCCGGCCACTGCGATCGAGTTCGGTCGCAAGGTGCTGCTCTCCAATGTGCGCCCGACCTTCGCCGAGCTCGAAGGCCATGTGAAAGGCAAAAAGTGAACAGGATGAGCCACTCCCTGCGCCGCTGCGCGGCTCCCCCCGGAGGGGGGCGCACCCTGTGGCCTGGCGAAACCAGTTCCACGGATGCCCTGAATGGCGCGCCACCGCTACCCATTTCTTTGCAACTGCTTCGACGCGAGGGCTCTGAACGTCTGCGCATGAGGGGGAGTTGTCCAAGGGCACCGCAGAACCGGCTTTGCCGGGCCGCAGGTGCCGCCCCCCTGGGGGGGTCGCGCGCAGCGCGGCGGGGGGGAGTCAATCGTGGCAGGTGACGGTAAAAAACTCCAGCCCATCATCATCAAGCGGATCAAAAAAGGTGGGCATTCGGCGCACGGTGGCGCCTGGAAAATCGCTTACGCCGACTTCGTGACGGCCATGATGGCCTTCTTCCTGCTCATGTGGCTGCTGGGCTCCACCTCCAAGGGCGAGCTCGAAGGCATCGCCAGCTACTTCAGCTCGCCGGTCAAGGTCTCGCTCATGGGGGGCGACGGCACCGGCAACAGCGACAGCATCCTGCCCGGCGGCGGGCGCGACCTGAGCAAATCGGCCGGTCAGGTGGACGGTGGCGACGCCGAGCGAGCGGCCAAGCTGATGGGCGCGCAGATGGCGCGCGCCGAGCTGGCCCGCAGGGAAGCCTTGCGCATCGACGCGCTGCAAAAAAAGATCGCCGACATGCTCGACAGCAGCCCGGTGCTGAAGGAGTTCGGAGGGCAGATCCGGCTGGAAAAAACCGGCGACGGTCTGAAGATCCAGATCGTGGACGAACAGAACCGCCCGATGTTCGATGTCGGCAGCGCGCTGGTGAAGCCCTACATGCGCGACATCCTGCGCGCCATCGGGGGGGCCATGAGCGATGTGGAGAACGGCATCGCGCTGTCGGGCCACACCGACGCCACACCCTTTGGCAACGGGGATCGCGGTTACAGCAACTGGGAGCTCTCCAGCGACCGGGCCAACGCCTCGCGCCGCGAGCTCGTGGCCGGTGGTCTGCCCGACGCCAGGCTGGTGCGGGTGGAAGGGCTGGCGGCGAGTCGCCTGCTGGAGCCGGCTTCACCCAACGCGGCGATCAACCGGCGCATCAGCATCCTGGTGCTCACCCGCGAAGCCGAGCAGCGGCTGCTGCCCACGGACGCCCCCACCGAGCTGTCGCTGACCGATGGTCAGGCGCCGCCCACCGCAGCGCCCGCAACGCCCGACGCACCACAGCCCGGTCTTCAGAAATCCCCTGAAGTGACGAAATCCCCTGCACAGGCTGGTGGTTGAACCGCTGTCGGCCGATCGCTTTTCAATGTCTCCTCCGTGGAGGTTTCCATGGCCATCCCGATGAAATTCCTGATCGTTGACGACTTCTCCACCATGCGCCGCATCGTGCGCAACCTGCTCAAGGAGATCGGGCACACCGACGCCGACGAGGCCGAAGACGGCGTGATCGCACTCAACAAGCTGAAGAACGGCACTTTCCATTTCGTGGTGAGCGACATCAACATGCCCAACATGAACGGCTTCCAGCTGCTGGCCGAAATCAAGAAAGACGAAACCCTGAAACACCTGCCGGTGCTGATGGTCACGGCCGAGGCGCGCAAGGAGGACATCGTGATGGCCGCACAAGGTGGCGCAGCCGGTTACATCGTCAAGCCGTTCACCAAGGCCACGCTGGAAGACAAGCTCGCCAACATTTTCAAGAAGCTCGGCCTCTGAGCCACCGCAGGAGCCCAAGAATGAAGCCGAGCGTTTCCAGCCACCCGGGTCATCCGGACATGTTTCAGCAACTCGGCAGCATCACGCGCCAGCTGCACGAAGCCCTCAAGGAACTGGGCTACACCGACCAGCTCAAGGGCACGCTCGAGCAGTTGCCCGATGCCCAGAGCCGCCTGTCCTACATCGCCCGCCTGACCGGTGAAGCGGCCGAAAAAGTGCTCAACCATGTGGAGGCTGCGAAGGCCGATCAGGCGCTGATCGCCGAACGCGCGCGCGCGCTCAGCGACGGCCTTGCGCGCGTGCCGGGCCTGGCCCAGGACCGGCCCGAGCTGCTGGACTGGACGCGGGAACTGGTGGCGCACAGCGAAAAAACCGATGCGCGCCTGACCGACATCATGATGGCGCAGGACTTTCACGACCTCACCGGCCAGGTGATCAACCGCGTGGTCCAGCTGGCGGGCACGATCGAAGAGCAGTTGCTGGGCCTGCTGCTGCAGTCCGCACCCTGCGGCCAGCCCGGACAGGACCAGGCGTTTGAACTCGTCGGCCCGGTGGTCAACCCCGAAGGCCGCACCGACGTGGTGACGGATCAGAAGCAGGTGGACGATCTGCTGGCGAGCTTGGGGTTTTGAACCTGCATTCCAGACCTGCGAATTCACCGATGCGGTGGCATGCAAGGCGCGCTCGTCAGAAGACGAAAATCGAGGCCATCGTTGGTTGACGCACGATGAATGACGGCATTCCGTCTGTCTTTGCGCGTACTTGATATGCCAGAATCCTCCCACTAATTCCAGCAAGTCCAGGGAGGACCATGCAACCAAAACACATCAACACAGGTGGGCTGGGTAGCGCCCTGCAAGACGCTTTTTCTGCATTTTTCAGCAGCGAATCCCGCCTGTACCACCTACAGGCCGAAGGCGAAGCCGCCGACCTGATGGTGGAGAGCTGGAGCCAGCGCGAAGGTCTGAGTCAACCCTGGGAACTGCAGATCAGCGCGCTATCCACCAGCGCCCAGGTCGACATCCACGCCCTGCTGGGCCAGCGG